>CAZVHV010000326.1:0-1961 GCA_964627025.1 uncultured Oscillospiraceae bacterium
AGAACGCTGATGCCGCTGCCGCTTCCACTCGCGCCGCCCAGAACAGACGCGCCGTCGATCGTCGCGGTAGAGCTTTGGGACAGCAACAGGCCGCAGCCGGAGGCTGTGGACGACGCGTCGATGCTGCCGCCGGTGATTTCCACATCACAATGATTTTCAGCTTTGACTCCGATTTCTTTTCCCTTTACGGTACCGTCCTCGATGTTGAGCAGGGTATCCTGTCCGTTTGCGCCCTCTATGAGGATACCGGTCTCGCTGATATTGACGCTTGTTCCACGCTGGCCCGCCACTGCCGTTCCGGTGATGAGCACCTGCGAACTGGGAGTAGCCAAAATACCGTATGTGACACCATAAGCAGTGCCGCCTCTGAGCGTCAACTCACCGCCCGTGACCCGGACGCCGGACGTGCCCTCGCCGCTGTGTGCCACGACTCCGCCGTTTTCAACAGTGGCCTCCCCGCCGGACTGAATCACAATGCCGCTCGCGCCGTTTCCGCCAGCCCCCACCGAGGCTGTGCCTGACACGCGGAGGAAGCCGTCGACCAGAACTCCGATCGCATTATTATTGCTCGTAGCACCGACAATTGCGGATATAATCTGCAGTTCGCCGCCCGCTCTGACATAGACTGCCGTAGCTGCGCCGATTCCGGTGTTAATGGCGAGGATGCTCCCATACTCATGATATACTTGTCCGCCGTCCTCCACGTCCAGCGCGAGATTGATGCCCTGAATCAGCGTGCCGTCGGCGGTTGTGCGTAAAATGGCGTATTGCCCGATCTCCACGGCCGGGCCGAGAGCGGGAATCTCCTTCTTTACAGTGGCGCCGGCAAGCAAAATCTCCGCCACCGCGGATTCCCCGGCACCCGCTGCCTTCAGGGGCGCCGTATAATCCGTGCTGCCGGTGATCGTCACATTGGCGCCGAAGGTCACAGTGCCGCCGCTGATGATAATCGAGTGGCTGTTGGTATCGATCGTCACGTCGGTTGTCGCAGAAAATTCTTCCTCTGTGTCCGTCGTCTTTTCGATGTCCGACGTCAGAGTGATGGTTCCGCCTGTGTCCTTGACGGCGTCGAACTCCTCCACAAAGTCGGCCCATGTGGAGGCGCTGCCGTCTGCCGCCGCGAGGGCGACTGCAGGAACAAAACCTGTGACCAATATTAACGCAATAAGTAATGAAATTGCTTTTCTCTTCATAATATAATCGTTTCCTTTCTGCATTCAAAATCAATATGTTAATTGGCATCGTAAGCCTCTTTTAACAGCATCGTCATATCGGGATTAAACCCTTCCGGCAGATGTGCGGCTATCGCACCAGCGGAGCAAGCCCGGTCTCCGAAGGAATTGCGCCTGCCTCCAGCCGCTCTATTTTACCGTTGAGGCTGCCGAAGATATCTGTAATCAACTCGATATCGGAATTGGTTTTAATAAGCTTGCAGGTTGCGGCCATGCCGAGCTGAATACCTTGGCCGAATCCATACCCTTGCGCCGCTCCGCTGAAATTGGCGGGGTTATCCCCCTTTGTGGGCATTAGGAATTCGGCGTTCGCCGATCCCTGCAATAAAGAATCGGGGTCTTGTGTAAGCAGCGCGGGATTGTTCGGTACAAGCGTCCCATCATCGCCCCCCGTCACTGCTTAAATTGGATGCCATTCAAAATTGCTTCAAAATCGGCAGCGAGGGCATCAAAGCTATCCGATAGATCGCCGAATGTCAGCGCATAGGTTTCACCCCCCGCAAAGAGATACACATAGGTGTATTTCATTTCCATTTTGCTGACTTCACAGGTAAAGGTCAATTTTTTGGCATCCATGCCGCTTATCGTAATATCCTCCGCTTCTCCCTGCACCGCAAAATTGTCAAATTGTCTCCTATACGCATCAGTTGCCTCGCTCACAACCTCATCCAGCGTGTCTCCTGAGAAATTTTCGGTTTTGATCATGAAGCTTGCGGTGTTTTTCATGTA
>CAZVHV010000327.1:0-1936 GCA_964627025.1 uncultured Oscillospiraceae bacterium
TGTCCTCGTCGTCCTCCAATATCTCGGGCATGACGTCCAGCGATGCGAACGACGTATGCCGCCGCGCGTTGGCGTCGAACGGCGATATGCGCACCAGGCGGTGCACGCCTTTTTCCGCGCGCAGGTATCCGTAGGCGTTCAGGCCTTCGATGAGTACCGTGACGCTTTTGATGCCCGCTTCCTCGCCGTCCAGGTAATCCAGCGTTTTGACGCCGTATCCCCTACGCTCGGCCCAGCGGGTGTACATGCGGTACAGCATCTGCGTCCAGTCCTGCGCCTCCGTCCCGCCCGCGCCCGCGTGCAGGGATATGATGGCGTTGTTCGCGTCGTACTGCCCGGACAGCAGGGTGCTCAGATGAAACTCTTCCGCCTTTTTCTCGAAACCCGCGAGTTCTTCGCCGGCTTCGGCGGCAAGCGCCTCGTCCTCCTCTTCTTCCGCAAGTTCGATCATTGTTTTTATGTCTTCCAGCGCGGAGACGAGCTCGTCGTAATTCTTGAGCTTCTGCTCGATCGGCCGCACTTTTTTAACGGTTTTGTTCGCCGACTCCACGTCGTTCCAGAAATCCGGCGCTTCCATTTCTTTCTTTATATCCGCAAGTTCTTCCCTCAACTTGGGGACGTTAAAGTGAATCACCTGCCTCTTTCAGCATTTTCTCCACCGTGGACGCTTTTTGTTTTTGTTCATCCAATGGAATCAAATTTCAAAACCCCTCTCGTTCTTATGATTTTCCGCAGCAATTCTTGTATTTTTTTCCGCTGCCGCACGGGCAGGGCGCGTTGCGGCCCACAACCTTATCCTTATGGGCGGGCTGCGCCGGACCGTCCTCGCTGCTGTTGGTCTTCATTTCCTTGTGTTCTTTCTGCTCGACACGGTTCTGCACCCGGATATGGAACAGCATGTTCACCGTATCCTCCCGGATGTTGGAGACCATTTCGTCGAACATATCGAAGCCTTCCATCTTGTACTCCACCACCGGGTCACGCTGCCCGAGGGCGCGAAGGCTGATGCCGCGGCGGAACTGATCCATGGCGTCGATGTGGTCCATCCATTTTTCGTCCACCACCCGAAGCAGGACCATCCGCTCGATATCGCGCATGGAAAATCCGGCCTTGGCCATCTCTTCTTCCTTGGCGGCATAGGCTTTGGCGACCAGGTCCTGAAGGTCTGCCCGGAGATCTTCCCGGTCCGGCCCCTCCGATTCCTCCTGGGCGAGTTTTTCCGACCGCACCAGGAATATGCGCTCCGCGCGGGCGTTCAAGTCTTTCAGGTCCCATTCTTCCGGGAATTTATCGTCCGGGCAATACGCGTCCACCGATTCGTTCAGGATCGCGCCGATCATTTCATGTATGTAGCCCGATACGTCGTCGCCCATCAGCACCTGGCGGCGCTGCTTGTATATGATCTCGCGCTGCTTGTTCATGACGTCGTCGTATTCCAGAACGTGTTTCCTTAAATTGAAGTTGTTGCCTTCGATCCGTTTCTGGGCGTTTTCGATCTGCTTGGTAAGCATGCCCATCTCCAGAGGAACGTTTTCGTCCCCCACCAGGGTATCCATGATATTCTTGACCCGCTCGCCCCCGAACAGGCGCATGAGGTCGTCCTCCAGCGCCACAAAGAACCGGGAGGAACCGGGATCGCCCTGGCGGCCGCTGCGGCCTCTGAGCTGGTTGTCGATACGCCGGCTCTCGTGGCGCTCGGTGCCGATGATGAAGAGGCCGCCCAGATTAACGACTTCCCTGTGCTCGGCCTCGGTCACCTGCTTATGCTTGCCGTACAGGTCCGCATAGTCTTTGCGCGCCTTTAGAATCTCGGGGTCGTCGGTATGCGCGTGGCTCACCGCCTGTTCGATCATCTCGTCCTCATAGTCCATCGCGCGCATCTCGGCGCGGGCCAGGTAATCCGGGTTGCCGCCCAGCAGGATGTCCGTGCCGCGGC
>CAZVHV010000328.1:0-1924 GCA_964627025.1 uncultured Oscillospiraceae bacterium
AGCCAGCGCTAAGGATTGGACGGGAAAAATCAGCGGCGACGGTACGGCAAACACCTCGTTCACATTGTACGGACATATGTATGCAGGTGCGCCGAACACGTTGGAAATCTGCGAGCCGGGCTCGGACGTACCGGTCAAAACGGTTGCCTTCAAGGTAACGCCGCCCAAAATAGAAATCGTGCTGGATGACGAGGCTCCATCACCGCCGCCGAAATCAGAGGAACCCGCCTCCGCCGAACCGTCAGCCGGGCCGATACTGCCCGAAGCCAAACAGGAGTACGCCTGGGTGTTGGTGGAAACCATCCACCGGGATATGAAGGACGACATAGAGCACGCGAACAAGGAAGGCGTGTATCAAAAGAGTGCGTCGGCCTCGCCGGGCAGCTATACCTATTCGCAGAAATACCTCGGAGAAAGCGACAATTACTGCGACCCGCCGACCCTTCACGGGGAAAGCTATGCCACGCTGCTGACCTTCTCGGTTCCGCCCGAGGTGATTGAGGGCGGCGAAACGGTAAGCCTTAGCTTCAGCCTCAGTTTTACCGACAACAACCTTTCCTTCTTTGACGGCCACGGAAGCGCGCGGGCCGATTGGGGTAATGTAAAATTTAAAAACTCAGCAGGCAAATCTCACTTCGAGATTTATTCCTCTGTCAAGTACAGCGAGAAAAATGTTCTGTCGGTCAGCGATACCATTTCCGCCGTAATTCCCGCCGGTTATTCAGAGGGAGACAGAGAAGAACTGTGGACAGGCGGCAACACCGGCACCTACTATGTATACGACTGGCGCGCGCAATGAAGGTGGCTATGAATGAAAGGTCGATAGATGGCACACCGCAGGTCATACGCTGGCAAACCAGTGTGCCGGTTTTGAGAAATACCGTAAGTCTGCGGCAGCTTGCTGTTGCCTTGGGCCTTCCCTTTGGCCTTGTCGCGCTGGTCACCGGGCTAAGTTCCGGCACAGGCACAGATACCCTATATGCACTCAGTTTGATCGTGGGGGTGTTTGTGCTGGCATGGCTGTTGATTATGGTGGCGTACCAGGGTAAGTATGAGGTGGAATTCGTTCTGGACAACAATGGCGCGCTCTGTCGGACCGGGGCGAAACAGGCAAAAAAGAACCGGGTAATCAACACCCTGACGTTCATTCTGGGGCTGCTCACTGGCAAGCCGGCCGCTGCGGGCGCGGGGATGCTGGCGCAGTCGCGGCAGGAGGTTTCTCTCCGATGGAACCGTGTCACAAGGGTGAATTACAAACCGAAAAACCGTACCATCCTTTTACGGGACAGCTGGACGGAAAACATTGCTTTATTTTGCGCGGATGAGAATTATGAACAGGTTGAAGCTTTTGTGCGTCGGAATATATCGCTTCCCAGGAAGGGGGATGACAGATGAAAAGAAAGCTCTTGCCAAGGATTCTCATAGCACTATTGGGAACGGCGCTCATCCTTTGGGGAGCCGGAAGAATCGCGCTGGGTATCATCGGTGAGCCGGAAACAGCCATCATAACCCATATTCGGCGCGAAGGCGGAGAACGAACTGACGGCAAGCCGGGCCGGTATACCTACAATATCAGCTATACATTTACTTTGCCTGATGGCAAAATAATAGATGGATCTACAAAGCAAATTGGGGATGGAATATATCAGAAGGCAGACGGCAAATCAACCGTACAGATACGATATTTACCCGGCTTTCCGTATTTCAGCGAACTGGAGAGGGATGTTGGAATGGGCGCCGGCTCACTTGTTCTAATTGTAGCTGGCGGTGTTTTGGTTTTTTTGATGGTTAGACCTACAAAGAATTGACAACAAAAAAATAAATAAAGCTATGGGCAAACCCGGTTAAAGCCGGGGACGCAAAGCCGAGGGTCTAAGGCACTTCGTGTGCTATGATAGTCTGGCTGCTGAAAGTCAAGCGAAGC
>CAZVHV010000329.1:0-1907 GCA_964627025.1 uncultured Oscillospiraceae bacterium
GAGGCGTTCACCGGCCTCTACGGCAAGGCGACGCCGCTGGGGCGCATGGGCCTTATGGGTGAGGAGATCAAGGGCGCGGCGCTCTACCTCGCCTCCGACGCGTCCCGCTATGTGACTGGCCACAACCTGGTGGTGGACGGAGGGTTCCATACATGCAAATGAGTGATCTGCGCGTGCTGATTGCGGGCTGCGGCTCCATCGGAAAGCGCCACGCCGAGGTACTCCGAGGCCTGGGCTTGACCCACCTGAGAGCCTGCGACCCCAGCGCGGAGAGCCGGGCCGGCTTCGGGGCGCTGCTGCCCGATGTCCCGCTGTACGCCGATTACGCCGATGCGCTGGCCACGGAAAGGCCGGACGCGGTGTTCATTCTTACCCCCACGCGCTTGCACACCGCGATGGCGATGGAAGCGCTCCTTGCGGACTGCCATGTGTTTATTGAAAAGCCCATCTCCAACACGCCCGATGGGGTCGAGGCGCTGAAGGCGCTGGCGGAGGCGCGCGGCAAAAAAGTGATGGTCGGCTTCTGCTTTCGCTACCACGCGGCGCTGCTCAAGGCGAAGCGCCTGCTCGAGGCCGGGCGGATCGGGCGGCTGGTGTCCATCCGCGCGCTCATGGGGGAGCCGTTTTACGACATCCACCCGGACTATCTGAACCTGTATTACGCCAAGTATTCCGGCGCGTTTGAGCTTGTGCACGACCTGGATCTTGCGATCTGGTTCGCCGGGCAGGAGATTGACGGCGTGCAAGGCGTATACGGCTCTTTTTCGGATATGGGCATGGAGTCGCCGGACACGGTGGAGATGCTGGTCAAGTTCCGCGATCGCTGCGTGGCCAATGTCCACCTGGATTTTTTCCAGACGCCGCGCCGGCGGCAGATCGATCTGATCGGCACGCAAGGTGTCATCACGGTAGAATTTGCGTCCTGGGATGAGGCGGAGCTCGCCGTGTTCTCGCGGGAGAACATGCGCTGGGAGCGGGAAACCGTCGCTACCGCCCGCAATGACATGTTTGCCGCGGAGGATCAGGACTTCTTGAATTGCATCCTCAACGATGAGCCGGTGCGCTGTACGATTGACGAGGGGCTGAAGTCCCTGAACGCCATCGCTTCAATCTACCGTCCTTATTAAGGCTGGTCGGGGAGGAAGAGTCCCGCTCGGAGAACCCTTTCACCAGGAAGATAAGTCTTCCGGCCAGAGAAATGGGAACGTAAAAGTCGGGCAACTTCGCCTCGTGCGCAAAGCTGCCCGACTTTCTTGTACGTTGCCCCCCGACGGGCGGGGGCCAGACCATCGGCAAAGTGCCCATAGGGTTTCAATCGTTCCAGGCGTGTACGCCGGCACGGGATAACGCCACCAGTGTTCATATTGGTGGCTGTGTCCAGTACTGTCTGACCCAATCGTCTATAGGCTGGTGTGCCATTTTGCATATTCTGCAGGTAGCGGCTGCCGTTAACTATGTCTGCTTCACCCTTTTCTATGGGTTTGGTGAGTTTGGGTATTTCCATGGGATTGTGCTGACCATCGCCATCTATTGTTACGATGATATCAGAATTATTAATTGCACTAAAACCAGTTTTTAAAGCAGCACCTTTACCCATATTCTCGGGATGTTTTATTACTTGAGCTCCAGCTTTTTCTGCTATTTCTGCGGTTCGATCCGTGCTGCCATCATCTATCACGATGATATGATCTGCAAATTCACTGGTACATAAAATTACGCTGCCTATTGATAATTCTTCATTATAGGCCGGTACTATCGCTGTGATATGTGACAATTAAATATCCTCCTATTTCACATAAAAAATTTTATTTATCTCAATTTACATCAACAAGATATTAAATTTATCATGAACTAAATTTTTCTTATAGAAAAATTGTATATATTTCAAAATTGGACATAATAGTATA
>CAZVHV010000330.1:0-1895 GCA_964627025.1 uncultured Oscillospiraceae bacterium
AAAGGACTCATTTTTTAGCTCCTCAAGGAGGACAGATTTCCGGCCGTAAAAACGGTGTTCCTGTCCGCAAATGAGCACCAAATAGTCGTCCAGCGCCACCGTGCTCTCAATGCGGGGATGGGTAATGCTGCCCTCCACCAAAGCAATGTCCAGCGCGCTGTTCAGCAGCTTTTCTTCCACTAAGTGTGTGTTGTCCACAAAGGCCTGGATCTCAATGCCGGGGCAGCGAAGTTTGAGCTGGGTGAGCAGACCGCTGAACAAGGTGGAACCAACGGTGATGGTGGCACCCACGCGGAGAGTTTTCACACTGGAACACTGCCGCAGCCAGGCACCCATGGACTCCTGATAGGAGATCGCTTTCCGGGCATATTCCAACAGCAGGCTGCCGGTCTGCGTCAGAAAGAGCTGCTTGCCGATCCGGTCGAAAAGCACAATGCCGTATTCCCGTTCGATCTCGGAGACGGCCTGACTGACCGAGGACTGGCTGATATACAGCTCCTTGGCGGCGGCGCTCATCTTTCCGCACTCTGCGACCTTCACGAACACTTGGAGATGCCGTAACGTCATAAGCTGTATCTCCTCTCAGTTACACGGTTGCACCACGTTTTCGCCCCCCGGGGCCAGAAACTCCTGTACCTGAAGGGCCAGAGCGTCTTCACTCAGGCCCGCCGCTTCCATAAGGAGCCTTCGGCGGACGGAGGGATCGTCCACCATTTCTTTTACCAGCTCCCGGAGCTCTCCCAATAGCCGCAAACGCCGGGCATACTCTTCACCATAGCACTCGGACAGATTCCGGCGGATTTGCCCGGCAAGCGTAGGGCTTTTTCCGGCAGTTGAGATGCCAATGGTCAGATCACCCCGCCTTATTGTGGCGGGGACATAGAACGTACACAGCTCCGGCACATCCACCACATTCACCGGAACGCGGTGGGCACTGCACCAAGCCGAGATGGCGGAGTTGACCGCAGTATCGTCCGAGGCGGCCACCACGGCAAAGGCATCGGAGAGATATTCTTCATGAAAGATATCCCGCACATAGCCATATGGTTGTTCCAGAAAGTCGAACCCCGAGCACAGCGTGGGAGAGACCACGGTGATATCGGCACCGAAGTCCAGAAACAGCTCGCATTTCCGCAGAGCCACTGTGCCGCCGCCGATGACAACAACCTGTTTTCCAGTCAGGTCTATCATAAAGGGAAAATACATTAGGTCAACCCCTTCAGTGCCTCATAGTTGGCCTGCACGATAGCTTGAATGTCCTCATCACTGTGGGCATTGGAGAGAAACATGCACTCAAACTGAGAGGGCGGCAGTAAAATGCCACGCTCTAGCATAGCACGAAAATAAGCCGCATAGAGCTCCGGGCGGCAGGTTTTTACGTCGTCGTAACTCTCAATTCCTTTCTGGTCGGTAAAGAAGAGACACAGAAGGCTGCCCCGCTGCACGACCTGGTAGGGCAGGGAGAGCTCGCGCAGATTTTCCTCCAATCCCGCTTTCAGGGCGGCTCCCTTCCAGGCTAGATTCGTGTAAATTTCAGAATTCTCTTTCAGTTGCTGGAGTCCCTTCATACCAAAGCTGAGGGCTAGGGGGTTGCCGGCGAGGGTGCCGGCCTGATAGACCGGTCCGGCGGGGGAAATGCAGGACATGATTTCCCGTTTTCCTCCGTAAGCTCCTACTGGCAAACCGGAACCGATGATCTTGCCAAAGCAGACCATGTCTGGCACGATGCCGTAAACCTCCGATGCACCGCCAAAAGCGACACGAAAGCCGCTGATCACCTCGTCGAAGATGAGGACGGCCCCGGATGCGGTGCAGACCTCCCGAAGCGTTTGGAGAAATTCTGGCCTGCCGGGGACAAGGCCCATATTGCCGCCGATGGGCTCCGCAATAATGCA
>CAZVHV010000331.1:0-1888 GCA_964627025.1 uncultured Oscillospiraceae bacterium
GATGCACGATCTGTTTTTAGAGGTCTACCATACCGATGACCTGGACTACGGCGATTATGAATTTGTCGATGTCCCGGCCGTTATCCGCGGGCGAAACACAGGCCACATCGGGCTCGGCGTGGTAACCCTTGACCTCCAGTCCTCCGGGGAGCATAACGGCACATGGTTCCTAACACCGAGAGGCGTTATCGACCAGGGCTTTGAGGAAATGAAGCCGGCGGACGAAAAGTATCTTGCTTCCGTATACATCCCCTACAACTACTGGTACACCGTGTACATCCAGCGGGACCATCACGTGGATTTTGATCACGTTCCCGCCAAGATCGCGGGTATGCTGGACGCCTGCTATCCCGACCAGCAGGAACCGAAACAGGACACCGGACATCCGGAACAGGAAATGAGGTGAACCCAATATGAAAGATTATCCTTATCCCTATCCCTGGAAAGAGCTCCCCGGAACGGCAGAGGAAATGGCCTTTCTTGACCGGCGCTTTTCGGACATGTCGGTCCGGGAACGGTATCTGCTGGAGGGCGCCTCGCAGCTTCAGTCCATTGAAACCGCCGCCGACCTGATCAACCTCACCGAGCAGCTCGACTGCTTCGCCTTTTATTATAGCGCAACCGACGATAAGGCCCTCGGCGATTACATTGCCAAACACCGTGAAAACGCCACCTGCGCTCAGCTCCCGTTTCTCGACCTCGCCCGCTGGGGCAGGGACGCGCGGGAACAGCATGGCGGCGTCTTTGTTTCGGGCGGTTTTGTGGAGCAGGTTTCCCCGTGCCAGCAGTGCTACGACGGGACAAATCTGGATCGGCTATCCCGCGGAAGCGCCAGCGTTCGGTTAAAGGTTGCGTCCGGAAGCTGTCCCGCGGGTGTGTGGGTAAAGCTCCCCGACCATGAAATATATACGCAGGAGCCGGACGAGCTGGCCGCCGCCCTGGGCGAGCTGGGCGTAACAAAATGGTACCGTGCGGTGCTGCTGGAGGCCAAGTGCTGTCTGGACAGCATTGCCGCTCTCCCGGAGCAGTACGAATCCCTCGAACAGCTCATCGAGGACGGGAACAACCTCGGCTACGTCCTGGAGGAACACGGCCAGGGCATGGCCTGTTTTGAAGACCGGCTCCTGGCGGCGATGGCGCTGGAGGACTGCACCCGGCTGGACGAGGCTCTGGACATCTCTCAGAATCTCCGCTGCTACGACTTTGTCCCCGACGAGAGCAAATGGGACCGCTTCGGAAAAGAGCTGGCCAGAAGGAATAAGATTGTTGATCCTAACAGCACAGCGGGGATGTATTTCGACTATGCCGCATACTGCAAAGCCGAGATCGAAAGGCTGGGCCTCCAGCCCTGCGCCCATGGGCATATCGCTAGAAATGATCAGGAATTCATCCGTGAGTTCAGCCGGCCGCCGCTTGGAGAGGGCATGTCGATGCAGCCGTAGTTATTGAAATATGGTAGCTATTCCCTTGAAAGTGTGGCATTGTGTTGTGCTGAAGGAGGTGAGCAAATGGATGAGAACGTAAAGGAGCTTCTGGAGTAATGCCTGTTCGAGCGCGTGCAGACCGCCTATACGCAGATGCTGGAGGAACATCCCCGGCTAAAGGAAATCACTCGGGAGTCCGCCGCTCTGAGCAGTGATATTGAAAACAGCGCAACCATGAACGCGGAGGATAAGGCGCTGGTGCAGCGGTTTTTATCCTTATCCTCGGATGCGGACTATGTATACCAGCGATACCTGTACATCCAGGGCGCCAAGGACTGCGTGGCGGCGCTGCGGGAGCTTGGCGTAATCAAGTAGCACGGGCAAAAGCATCCGTGCTTTTTTAATCCTCATGATCGTCAGCGGGCCGTTTTCCTGAAGGGACGACGGCCCTGCTTTTTTTGCGC
>CAZVHV010000332.1:0-1887 GCA_964627025.1 uncultured Oscillospiraceae bacterium
TGTCTGTAATAGCGGGCTGCGTGCTTCGGGTGGCGGTTCGGTTGCTGTCAACGGCAATGTCACGGTCAGCTCGGTTTCAGGCGGCCAGATCTTCTGTGGCGCCGTTGCAAGCGGTGTGGACAGTGTCGTTACTGTCAAAGGCAAGCCTTACCAGCGAAAACCTGCTGACCCTGTACGCCATGTTCGCCCAAAACGAATCCGAGAACATTTCCAAAAACGCGAAAAAAGGCAACCGTATGCGCATGGAGCGCGGAGCCTATGTATCCTCCAATGTCCCTTACGGGTATCGGCTCATCGACAGCCTCCCGCAGATCCACGAGCCGGAAGCAGAGGTGATACGCCGGATTTTTTCGGAATACCTTATGGGACGCGGAACCGACGAGATCGCCAAAGGGCTCACACGGGACGGCATCCCCCGAAAGGACGGAGGGCTTCCCTGGCGGCACCAGGCAGTGCTTCTGATTCTCCGGAACGAGCGGTACATCGGGGATATGCTCCTGCAGAAGCATTATAACGAGGACGCCATTCCATACAAGCAGTACCACAACCGCGGCGAGCTTCCTCAATACTACGTCAAAAACAGCCATGAACCCATCGTAGACCGCATCCAGTTTGAACTGACCAATATCCTGCTTAACGAACGCGCCCGGCTGATGAATAACGCGCCCCCCGGCGAGTATCCGCTCAGCAGAAAAATCAGATGCGGAATCTGCGGCACCGCTTACCGCAGAAAACTGACCAATAATACGATCTACTGGGTCTGCCGGCAGCACGACAGGGACCGAGTCCAATGCGCCTCGGAGCGGATTACCGAGGAAGCCGTCTGTGGAGCGTTTATCAGGCTATACAACCACCTGAAGAAAAACCGGGACCAGATCCTGCTCCCTATGCTGTCGCAGCTTGAAAAGCTGCAGGAGCAAAAGACCCGGAGCAATCCCGAAATCAGCACCCTCAACAAACAGATCGCCCACCTCTCAGAGCAGAATCATGTGATGAACGGACTACTGTCCGACGGCATCCTTGATTCTGCTCTTTTTATATCCCAAACCGATGAGCTGGCCCGAAAGCTGAGAGCGCTGAAGAATATAAAGGCCAAATTGATGGAGGAAATCGACGCGGACGATACGCTCGGCAAAACCCAGGATCTCTTGGATGTCCTGACGGCGGGGCCGGAGCGCATAACGGAAATGCATACGGCGCTTCTTGGCGAGCTAGTAGAAAAAATCATCGCCAGGAACAACGTCAGCCTCGATTTTGTACTCATCAACGGGCTGACGCTTACGGAGAGGATGTGACGAAATGGCGCAGAACAGATATCTTCCCTTCGGCTACCTGATCGCAAACGGTGCGATTGCGGTGCAGCCGCAGGAGGCGGAAACGATCCGCTTCATATACAGACAGTACGCCGAGGGCGTCTCCTACAAGGCCATCGCCGCCGCCCTGACCGGCGCGGGTATCCCATATATGCCTGACAAGCCGGAGTGGAACAAAAACATGGTCGCCAGAATCCTGCAAAACAGCCATTACCTCGGCAATGAAAAATATCCGGCCATCATCAGGGCGGAGGAAAACACCGCCGCTCAGAATGCCCAAAAGCAATACACGCATACCGAGTCGCAGGAAATCAAGCAATTAAAAGGGCTTCTTGTCTGCGCGGTCTGCGGGGAGCCTGTCAAACGCCGGATCAAGTCCCAAGCCGAGGAACGCTGGTACTGCTCGTCGGACCCGCACCACATCGGAACAGCCGTCACGGACGGCATACTTCTGAAAAACGCGCAGGATCAACTGAACCAGCTGATATCGTCCCCGGTCTCAATCACACGCGGTACAAACAGGCCGGACAAGCTCTCGTTCAAGGTTGCCAGACTGCAAAACGAGCTTGAGCTT
>CAZVHV010000333.1:0-1863 GCA_964627025.1 uncultured Oscillospiraceae bacterium
CTTTGCGCAGCTCGCCAATCTCAATTCCGACGACTCCGGCTCCAACACCAACGGCGGCCTTTATACCAACGTGGAGCGCGGCACCATGATCACCTCCTTCAACGACTGGATCTTCGCACCCGGCCGCAAGGTCGGGGACACCGGCATCGTGGTCAACACCGACGGCAAAACCGACGACGTGCGCGGCTATCATGTGATGTATCTGCAGGCCCTCGGCGAGGTGCGCTGGAAGTATCAGGCGAAAACCGCACTGGCCTCCGCCGACTTCAGCACCTGGCTTGAGAAAACCAAAGACAGCTATACGCCCGTTACAAACGAAAAAAATATGTCGCTGCTCGGCTGAACCCGGCAGAGAACCCCGCAGAGGTCATCCTCTGCGGGGTTCTTAAAGAAGGAAAGAATGCCATGGAACATCAATTTTTACGCGTGGAAATGCTGCTGGGGGAGGACGCGCTGAAAAAGCTTTCGCTTTCCCATGTTGCGGTATTCGGCCTGGGAGGCGTGGGGAGCTGGTGCGCCGAGGCTTTGGCCCGTTCCGGCGTCGGGGAACTCACCCTGATCGACCATGACGAGGTCGGCCTCACCAATCTCAACCGGCAGGCCGAGGCCCTCCATTCCACCCTCGGTCAGCCAAAGGCGCAAGCCATGGCGGCCCGGGTACTGGACATCAACCCGGACTGCAGGGTGCATCCCATAGCCGGCCGTTACGCCGCGGCCGAGCGGGAGGCGTTTTTCTCCGTGCGGTACGACTACATCGTGGATGCCATCGATCTGGTCTCCTGCAAGCTGGACCTCATCCAGACTGCGCTGGAGCGCGGCATCCCCATCATTTCCGCGCTTGGCACGGGCAACAAACTGGACGCCTCTCTGCTTCGGGTCACCGATATCTCCAAAACCGAAGGCTGCCCGCTGGCCCGCGTCGTCCGCAAGGAGCTGGGGCGGCGTGGCATCCGCCGTCACAAGGTCGTCTTCTCCCCCGAGCCCGCCGCGGATACCCTTCAGCCGGAAGCCCCTCCCCCGGGGCGCCGCAGCGTGCCGGCCAGCGTGCTCTGGGTGCCCGGTACCGCAGGATTCCTGCTGGCGGGCGAGGTCGTACGCGACCTGATTTCTCCGGTATAAAAGCCGCCCTCCTCTGGAACGATAGGGTTCAGGGGAGGGTTTTTTATGAAGCGGATACTTGCCTGGCTTCGTCCTGCGGCGGCCGGCGGCGCGGCGGGGCTCGTCAACGGTTTTTTCGGCGGCGGCGGCGGACTGATCCTGGTCCTGCTGCTTACGCGATGGTGCGCACTGGAACGGCGCCGGGCCTTTGCCAGCTCGGTCGCCGTCGTCCTGCCCCTGTGCGCCGTTTCCTCCGCGATCTTTTTCCTGCGCGGCCGATTCGATCCCACGGCCGCCCTTCCCTATCTGCTCGGCGGTCTGGTGGGCGGCTTCATCGGCGGCAGACTGTTCAAACGGATTCCCCTGAATGGTCTGCGGCGCGCATTTGCCCTGCTCATCCTCTACGGCGGCATCCGGGCTCTGCTGTGATGGAACCGTTCTTTGACTTTCTCGCCGGTACGCTTACCGGCGTCCTCTCCGGACTCGGTGTGGGGGGCGGCACACTGCTCCTGGTTTATATGACCGCCATACGCGGGGTGGAGCAGCACCTTGCGCAGGGGATCAATCTGCTGTATTTTCTTCCGGCAGCCATGGCCGCCCTCCCGGCGCATCTGAAAAACGGCTATGTGGACAAGCGCTCCGTACTGCCCGCCGCCTGCGCCGGTCTGTGCCTGTCCGCGCTGGCCGCCTGGTTCTCCTCCGGCCTGGAGCTTGGGATCCTGCGAAAATGCTTCGGCGTATTTCTGATCTTCGTCGGGCTCTCGC
>CAZVHV010000334.1:0-1862 GCA_964627025.1 uncultured Oscillospiraceae bacterium
GGAAGCACTGATTAAATCGCTTTCCCGGTCAAGAAATGGTAAAATAGAAGAAAACAGTAGCAGGTGATAAAAATGGAGCAGCAAACCTTTTCAGATATAGAATACTCAAATCGGCGGAAGAAAACGAAACGGGAAGAATTCCTGGGAATTATGAACGAAATCATCCCTTGGGACGAGTGGGTGGCGCTTATACAGCCCCACTACTTTGACGGCAAGCGCGGCCGTCCACCGCTGGGGATTGAAAAGATGCTGAGAATGTATCTGCTGCAGATATGGTTTAGCCTTTCGGACGAAGGTGTAGAAGACGCCATATACGACAGTTACGCCATGCGAAAATTTATGGGAATAAACTTTGGGCAGGAGCAAGCCCCAGATGCGACCACCCTGCTCAAATTCCGTCATTTGATTGAGGAAAGCGGCTTAGGGAAAGCATTTTTTGAAGCAATCAACCGTTGTTTGGAACAGTGCGGACAGATCATGAAAGGCGGAACCATTGTTGACGCCACACTGATCAGCGCGCCATCCTCGACGAAGAACGCAAGCGGCAGCCGCGATCCGGAGATGCACCAAACAAAGAAAGGCAACCAGTGGTATTTCGGCATGAAATGTCATATCGGCGTGGACGCAGGGACCGGTTATATCCACGGTATAACAGCTACAGGCGCAAATGTGCATGACATAGCCGAAGCGTCAAAGCTAATGAGGCCGGAAGACGAGGTTTTCTACGGTGACGCCGGATATTTGGGACTGGATAAACGGCCGGAAATCACAGAGGACGCGCACAAATCGCAAATCGATTACCGTATCGCTGAGCGCCCGGGAAAGAAACGCAGCATGGGCCATGGACCTGCAAGGGATTGGTATTGCCATATAGAGTATCGGAAAGCGTCTGTCCGGGCCAAAGTAGAGCACGCCTTTCATCTTATCAAGGATATCTTTGGCTTCAAAAAGGTTTGTTATAGAGGGATAGCCAAGAATATGAATAGACTGTATCTGCTGGCCGCCAGCGCAAACCTGCTGATGTGCGCCCGAAGCGGCGGTTGGCGAAGTCAATGCGCGTAACCCGGGGATAAGTGCGCTCTTTTTCGGGAATTACCCGGAAAAAGGCGTTGAAAACGGCGGCATAGGGCTGCTAATTGGGGCTTATCCAACTCTTTTATTCATTTTGGATGATAAGAAACATTATTAATCAGTGTTTCCTTAGCTTCGTTTTTTCTACTTTCAGTGGCGAAGAGATCACCGCCGGCCGTCCGGGTCAAAAAGCTCAGGAACGTCCGGCGGTGGAGCGGGCAGGGGCCGATTTGCTGCAGAATATCCCGGTGTTCTTGAGTCGGATAACCGACGTGTCGTTCAAACCCGTACTGCGGATAATGCTTGGCATAGCGGCTCATTATTTTATCCCGGTGGGTCTTGGCGATAATGCTCGCCGCCGCGATGCAGGCGGCTTTGGTATCACCCGCGACGATGGGCTGCTGCGGGACCTGCGTTTGCGGCAAAGGAATTTTGCCGTCGACCAGGAGGATGTCCGGGGCGGCGGCAAGCCGCTTCCAGGCTCGCTCCATGGCCAGCAGGGAAGCCCGGAGAATGTTCAGCGCGTCGATTTCGGCAACGGAGGCTGTCCCGACCGCCCAGGCGACGGCCTCTTTTTTGATTATAGCCGCGTATTCCCGGCGCTGTTTTGCGTTCAGCTGCTTGGAGTCCTTCATTCCCGGCAGATAAAAACGGGGCGGCAGGATAACGGCCGCTGCCACGACCGGGCCGGCCAGCGGACCGCGTCCGGCTTCGTCCAGTCCGGCCACCTTCCGGCAGCCGCTGTCCCAGCATTCCTGCTCGTGCTGCCGGAATTCCTGCCAGCGTTCCTT
>CAZVHV010000335.1:0-1861 GCA_964627025.1 uncultured Oscillospiraceae bacterium
CAGTGAGCTTGCATCCCAGGAGGCGGAGGAGATCGCCCGGATCCTTGCGCGGCTATCGGACGGCGTGCGGCCGTATATCGGCGACATCGAGGCGGACGTGACGCTGCTGGCCTATCTGGACCTGGTGTTCGCCAAGGCGGCGCTGGGGCTTTCCATGAAGGCCGTGCCGGTAGAGTTCGGCGGAGACCACGGCATCCATATCAACGACGGGCGGCATCCGCTTATCCCGGCCGAGCAGGTGATCCCGCTTTCCATTTCCACCGACGAGGAGGTCCATTCCCTGATGATCACCGGGCCCAACACGGGCGGAAAGACGGTCACGTTGAAGATGGTGGGGCTGTTCGCGCTGATGGCGCAGTCCGGGATGTATCTGCCCGCGCGATTCGGGGTGAAGATGCCGGTTTTCGACGGCGTATTTGCGGATATCGGGGACGAACAGAGCATCGAGCAGTCGCTCTCCACCTTTTCCTCCCATATGAAAAATATTATTTATATCCTTAGGCACGCGGGAAAGAAATCCCTGGTGTTACTGGACGAAGTGGGCGCGGGAACCGAGCCGCAGGAGGGCGGAGCCATCGCGATGGCGGTGCTGACCGCGCTGTCCGGCCAGGGCGCGACCATCCTGGCGACCACCCATTACAGCGAGCTCAAGGCGTTCGCCATGCGCACGCCCGGGTTTGAAAACGCCAGCATGGAGTTCGACCCGGTGGCGCTCCGGCCCACTTACCGGCTGCTGGTCGGGGTGGCGGGGCAGAGCAACGCCATGCTGATCGCAAAGCGGCTGGGCCTTCCAAAAGGGGTGCTGGAGGCCGCGCAGGGATTTTTATCCAGCGAACACACCGCCATGAACGATCTGCTGGCAAACGCCGAGAATACGCGGCAGAAGGCCCAGGGCGAACTTGACCGCGCGCAGGCGATGATGGACGAGGCCGCGCGGGTCCGGAAAGAGGCGGCCGAGCGCGAGCGGGCGCAGGAAGAAAAGTACAACAAAATACTCGAGGACGCGCGTAAAAAGGCGCTGGATATCGTGACCGAGGCGAAAGACGAATCCGAGGAAATGATCAAGGCGGCAAAGAAACTCCAAAAACTGGACGAATCCGGCCGGACCCGGGAGACCGAAAAGATCCGGCGGACGCTGGATTCCCGAAAGGAAGTGCTGGCGTCTTCCCTGCAAAAGACCAGGCGGAAGGGCGCGAAGCTTGATCCGGCCAACCTGAGGCTGGGGGACAGCGTGCATATCGTCAGCATGGACGCGGAAGGCACGGTGATCGGCCTGCCAAGCGCCAAGGGCCAGGTGCGGGTGCAGGCGGGCATCATGAAGATCGACATCCATATTTCCGATTTGGAGGCGCCCGCGAAGGCGCCCGAGAAGAAGTATCAGCGCACCTCCAGCGTTTCCCTTGCGCAGCGCAGCGTGGGGCTGTCCATCGACCTGCACGGGCAGGCGGTGGACGACGCGCAGCTTCTGTTGGACAAATACCTGGACGACGCGTTTTTGTCCGGGCTTTCCGAGGTGGCTGTGATCCACGGGCGGGGCACCGGCGTGCTGAAAAACGGCGTGCGGGGCTATCTGAAGAATCATCCCCATGTGAAGAGTTTCCGCAGCGGCGCCTACGGCGAGGGCGGGGACGGCGTGACGGTGGTGACTTTGAAGTAGTTTTTTTCCTCCCTTTCTTTTTTCACAAGAAAAGCTGTAAACAAAGAAGGAGATAGGTTTATGATCGTGATTAGCGCGTGCCTGGCGGGGGTCCCGTGCAGGTACGACGGGAAGTCCGCGCCGGATGCGGAATGCGCGGCGATGGTGGCGCGGGGGGAGGCGGTCGTTGCCTGCC
This sequence comes from uncultured Oscillospiraceae bacterium, assembly GCA_964627025.1. Lineage (GTDB taxonomy): Bacteria > Bacillota > Clostridia > Oscillospirales > Oscillospiraceae > JAEWRY01. Next base: position 1,833 of record CAZVHV010000335.1, read on the forward strand.
CGGAGGTGATGGGAGGACTCGCGTGCCCG
>CAZVHV010000336.1:0-1859 GCA_964627025.1 uncultured Oscillospiraceae bacterium
ACGGACAGGAAATCGAACCCCAGCGTACGTATGCCCGCCCGGGCAAGCAGCTCCGCCGCCCCGCCCGTCAGGTATGCAAAATCCTCACGGAATACGCCTTCGCGCATATACGCGCTGTTTTTGGTCCTGAAAAACACAATGTCCCCCTCCCGGATATCCAGGTCTTCCAGATCGGCCGCGTCGATAAAATCCCGGTTCAAAAATTCAAAGACCTTCGCCCGCCCGATGAAATGTTCGGGGCCCAGTTGGTCCACCGTTTTTCCGCCGTCCAAAAAATGGTTGGGCGCGTCAATGTGCGTTCCGGTGTGCGACCCGAAAGAATACACGGACAGGTTGACGATATCGCCCTTCCCGATGCTCCAGTGTTTTCTGACTTCGCACTGCGGGTCGGTCGGGAAACACGCCATCTTGTCCCGCATGGGCACCGTCACGTCGGTATAGCTCTTCAGAAGCCACCCCTCCCTTTCATTCCAAAAGCCCGAGCGCGCTTTGAACGATGTTTTCCTTGGTCAGCCCGTACCGTTCGTAAAGCTCCTTATAATCCCGCGCGCTCCGGGCGAACACGTCCCCTATGCCTACCCGCTTCAGTTTCGCCGGGGCATGCTCGCAGAGCACCTCCGCGACCGCGCTGCCCAGCCCGCCCACGATGCTGTGGTCCTCGCAGGTCACGATCCCCCTCGTTTCCTTCGCCGCCCGGATGACAGCCTTCTGGTCGATGGGCTTAATGGTGTGGCAGTCCAGCAGCCGGACCGAAACGCCCTTTCCCATAAGCGCTTTTCTCGCCTCAACCGCGATCTCCACCATCCTTCCGGTCGCGATGATGGCCACGTCCTTCCCGTCCGCTACCCGGATCATCTTTCCGATCTCAAATGCGGCGTCTTCATCATGGATATCCGCGGACGGATACCGCCCAAGCCGCATATAGACGGGACCCGGATAATCCACGGCGGCCCGGACCGCCTTTTGGGTCATACAGTTGTCGGACGGGCACAGCACCGTCATGTTCGGCAAACTCCGCATAACGGCCATATCCTCGACCGCCTGGTGCGTTACGCCGTCCCCGTTGTTTTCCAGTCCCGCGTTGCTCGCCACGATCTTAGCGTTTAAGTTTGGATAGGCAACGGACTGGCGTACCTGGTCGCAGGCCCGCATGCTCGCAAAAACCGCGAACGACGAAATAAAAGGGATCAGGCCGCAGGTCGCCATGGCGGCCATGGCGCTCATCATATTCTGCTCGGCCGCGCCGAAGTTGAAAAACCGGTCGGGAAACTCTTTGCGGAAAATGCCCGTGCCGGTGGATGTCGCCACATCCGCGTCCCCCGCAACGATCTTTGGGTTGGCGCTTCCAAGTTCCGCAAGGGTTTCTCCGTAAACCTGCCTGTTGCTTTTGCTCATGCCTTCTCCCCCCTGACCTCTTCCAGCGCCCGCTCGTATTCTTCCCTGCAGGGCGCGCCTCCGTGCCAGCAGACCTTGTTTACCATGAAGGAAACGCCCCGGCCCTTCACCGAATCGGCCACGATGCATTTGGGCTTTCCGTTCGTATAATCAAACCCCTCAAACGCCGCATCGATCTCGATAAAATCGGCGGCGTCCACCTTCTTCACGTCAAACCCGAATATCCCGAACTTCCCGGCGACCGGCTCCACGTTCATCACATCTTTCGTAACCCCGTCGCATTGGATCTTGTTGTCATCGACGATGGCGATCAGATGGTCCAGGCGGTAATGGGCGGCGGAGGCCGCGGCCTCCCAGTTCTGGCCTTCCTGCAGTTCGCCGTCCCCCAGCATCACATACACCTTATAGTCCAGCCTGTTCACCCGCGCGGCCAGCGCCATCCCCACGCCATGGGAAAGCCCCTG
>CAZVHV010000337.1:0-1857 GCA_964627025.1 uncultured Oscillospiraceae bacterium
AGATGCCCAGCAGGTTCTTGGCCTGTCGGATTTGCACATTGGTATCCTGACCGACACGCTTCACGACGAAAACATCCCACCAGTCGCGGGTGAGCTCACCGGTGTATTTCTCTACAACGCCGTCTTCGCCAAGAATGGCGTCCACGGGGTTCACATTTTCGAACTCCACATCCTCGGCAGTGCTGTCCAGGTTGGAATAGAAGGTGAAGTCATGCTCGGACAGGCAGGAAGAGGAAATCGTCTGCACAACAGAAGCCCCCACCGCAGAGGATGAGGGCTTGTAGGACTTGATCATGTTATCGAGGAGATCGTAAAACACATGCCTTGCATAGACTGTGATCTTGTCGAGTTCCGGCACTATCCGGTATATCCGGAAAGGCTGATCCCGCAGCTGCCGGGATTCCACGACGGAGGAGGTCGCCTGGGATGCGGAGCCTTCCGCGTGATCGAACACCAGATAATTGGTGGACATATATCCGTGCTTCCCGTCCGGTGCGGTGACTTCGTACCAGCTTGCGTTTGTCTTAGCGATAACCTGCACCTTGCTGCCGTTCTTATAGGTCGCCAGCACCTTGTAGCTGGTACCCGGCCCGGATCGCAGCCGCAGGGTGCCTTTCCGGGTTTCCGCGCCGGAGAAATCTGTATGTACCCGCCAGACCTCCGTCCGGTTGTCGTCTCCCGGCGCGGTGAAGTTGACGCGGGGCGTCATGGCTGCGGGCACCGGAGCGCGGAGGATGCAGCCCTCCGCCAGCCGCTGCCATTTTCCTGCGTCGTCGATGGGATGCACCAGCTGCAGTTCATATTCGCCGTTCAGGGTTTCCGTAACGGCTGCGGACAGCGGAGACAGCGCCCCATTCCCGTTGGTCGAAAAATCGGTGCAGTCAGCCGGATAGACACAGATCATGGGGCATCACCTCCTTAAGGGCAAAATGAAAGCGCCGCCCAATAGGAACGGCACATGGTCAAGTGGATTCATCTCAGAAAACAGGAATTTGGATGGCTCCAGTTTTAGGAAAAGTATGCTGTAAATCGCTCCAGAAGATCCTTTGCCTCATGAACGACTCCTTCGTTCTCATTGTATTTTACGAGTGTACTCAGCATTTTCTCAAGTTCTCCAAGGTAAACAGGCCCCTGCTCATTTTCATCATCTTCTGATTTCGATATGCTCATTCCGCTGCGCCACGGAGCCATGCCAGGGACAGCCCTGTCCGCGAGTGCCTGGAAATGATCTTTCATGCAAGCCAGCATTCTGAGGATCTGGATATCGTCTTCACAATCAAAGACTTCCTCTATCAGATCGGTTCCCCACTCCAGGCACTTTTTTTCCAGAAGGCCATACTTTTCGGAATAATGCCCATACGGACCGTCCACATCCTCCAGACTGACGACACTTGATATGTCATCTTTGTACAACACGATAGGGGTAAGATGCAAAGCCTCCTGATCATGGCCATATTCATGGAAAGCATATTCCCTGTCGTCATAAGATACGACCCCCTCAAATACCTCTCCCCAGGCAGTGGTGATCCTTACGCATTTGCCATCAAATTCTGCAAGATTCATATCTGTCTCCAGTCGCTATACTGTAAAGTCCCTCACAAACCCCGATCTGTCGGTCTGACGGCCATAAATAATATAGCATGGAATAGCAGTTTTTTGAAGGTACAATCCGTTATAAATACCGCCAATTCGGTCTGACGACCACCCGTGTCACGGCTCCAACCCAACTGACAGCATTCGTACCGGGCTTCAACACAGGAAACTCACCATTCATGTGATCATTCATCAGGATGGTCCCCTGATAGGCTTCCTGCAGCACGGAGTCAATGACGATGCTCCCGGAGATATTCTCCAGTT
>CAZVHV010000338.1:0-1848 GCA_964627025.1 uncultured Oscillospiraceae bacterium
GTTCCCGGATATGGTCTTGCAGCGCGGAGATTTTCTCCTTTGTTTTTGCAAGCTCCGCGTCGATCCTGCTGATTTTTGGGTTCATCTTTTATTCCTCCGATCATGATGGATTTGGCAGACGCCCGAATCCATATAGGTGGCTCTGCCAGTAGCTTGTTTCAATGGACGTGTAGGAAATGGGGTCCCCCGCCGCGATCATCATGCCGTCCCCAACGTAAATGCCCACATGGGAAACGCCGTCCGTATCGTAGGTGTGTTCAAAGAAAACGAGGTCGCCCGGTTTGGCGTTGGACGCGGAAACGGGAGTGCAGATATTGTAAAGCCCCTGCGCGCCCAGCCGCCCCACATTCCAGCCGCTGTGATTGAGCACCCAGCTTACGAAACCGGAGCAGTCAAAGGAGGTGGCCGGACTGCTGCCGCCCCAAACGTAGGGGTAGCCGAGATACTTTTCAGCCTCCGTAATCATGGCGGCAAATTGTTTGTCTTCCAGCGCCTCCGGAGGAATGTCATAATCCGTGTATTCCTTTTTCGCGGAAGCGTTTGGATAGGCCGACGTGGGAAACAGATCAGGCCGGTTTCCCAAGGTGGACATGTACATCGCGTACATGCTGACTTTTTCCTCGCTCATGATGAACACGGGCAGATGGGACAGGTTTTCGTTGTGCAGCTTCACGTTGCAGATATAGTAGTTGTACGGGACTTCATAAGTGTCGGTATGGGTGTTTCCTTCGGCGTCCGTCCAGGTGTCGGTTTCCGTGCGGTAGCGTACCTCAACCTCCACGTCCTGCGTCAGTTGGTATTGCTTTTCAAACAGCATGGAGAGCGTGTCCTTAACCTCATCCAGCGTCCATTCGCCGCCGTGCCAAGCGGTCAGGAGAGAGCTCAGCACATAGGGGTCATGGCCAATTTCATCAATGTCATAGCGGTATTCATCATAACCGGGGTGCAGCGTTTCATAGTTTTTCACCTTATTATGAAGGTCCGCTTCCATTGCGGCATACGCGGCCTCCGCGCCCAGCATGGCCTCATCCGTGGAGGGATAGGTGGAAATAACGACACCGGATAGCCCACCCTCCAGTAAAACCGAAAAGGACGATAGGCTGTTCAAAAAAAGAGCAAGCGCCACAAGAATGCCTCCGACGATGAGAAAGCCTTTGCGGTGCCGTCCGATAAAAGCCGCCGCCCGTTTGCTCTCCCGCGCCGCCGCTTTTGCTGCTTTTGCGGTGTTTTCGGCTGTTTTGCCCGCATAGCCCGCCGTCTGACCGGCGCGCTTCGCGGCGGCGTACTGTTTTTTAATGGCCCGCTTCTGCTGCCAGCGGGAAAGCGGATTACTGAAAATCAGGGGATTGTCCCGCGCAGCTTTTTTCTGCAAATATCCGAGGTTGGCCCGGTCCAGACGACTTTCCGCTTTGGCCGACTTCCGGTAAGGTTTCAGCTTGTGGGAACGGTAGGCGCTCCGGCCAGCGCGGGCCGAAAGCTCGGCGGTTTCTTCGCTTTTATGCGCGGCTTCCACGCCTACGTTGTCATCCTCGGACTGCCGGATTTCCCGGTGGAACTGTGACAAAACGGCATTAACGGGCGCTTCCCGGGCGGCATGGTTGAGCTTGGATGGCGGCTTTTTCCTGTTGATTTCTTCAAACTTCAAGCGTGCTGTGATCTTGCCGGTGGCTGGGTCAAAAACGCGTGCCCTGGTCTTTACGGTTTTCTTCGGTATCTTTTCCTGCGCCCGATCCGCTTTCGCCGCCGCTTTCCGCGCCCTGCGGACGGGCTTTTTCAATACGGGATCGGTGCGTTCCTTGTCCGTGAATTGCAGGCGGGGCGCTCGTTTTTCCATGAATCATCACCTCC
>CAZVHV010000339.1:0-1845 GCA_964627025.1 uncultured Oscillospiraceae bacterium
GCAGCTTCTCGGTCTTTGCGCCGGTGGCCAGCGCCATGAGCTGATGCCCCAGGCAGACGGCAAAAATGGGGATGTCCGCATCATAAAGCGCCTTGATCTCACGGATGACCTCCACGTTGTCGGCCGGGTCGCCCGGTCCGTTGGAAAGCATGATGCCGTCGAATCCGCCGGCCAGCACCGTCTGGGCGGGTGTGTAGGCAGGCCAGACCGTGACTTCACAGCCGCGCTCGCGCAGGCATTCGATCATGCTTGCCTTCACGCCGTAGTCCATCAGAGCCACACGATACAACTGCTCTCCGATGGCCGGGAAGATCTCCTTTTCTTTCCTCGTCACACGCTCGACGGTGCCCGCGACCCGGTAGGCATGGATGGCAGCCAGGCAATCCTCCATACAAAAAGTCTCCGCACAGGTAATCATGCCGTTCATGGTACCCTGATTGCGGAGCGTACGGGTGAGTGCGCGCGTATCCACGCCCTGAATCCCGGTAATATCATATTTTTTTAAATAATCATCCAGGCTGCCCTCACAGCGGAAATTGCTGCCACGAGCCGCCAGATGCCGGACGATGAAACACTCTGCCCACGGATGAGAAGACTCATTGTCTTCACTGTTGACGCCATAGTTGCCGATGAGGGGATAACTCATCACGATACCTTGCCCTGCGTAAGACGGATCGGTTAAAATCTCCTGATAACCGGTCATGGCCGTATTGAACACCATTTCGCACACGCGGTCAGCGGTGCTGCCAATGCTCCGGCCTCGAAAAACCGTCCCGTTTTCAAGAATAAGAGTTGCTCTCACTCTGGTCATTCCCCCTGCATTGTATTTTAAAAATTGTATCTCATATTCGGTTAAAAAACAATATGGAAATCCTGCTTTTCTGTACAGAAAATGAAAAACGTGGTTTTCTCCAAAACTGTGTGGAATATTGCTGTTCCTTGGGGCAATAATGATAGAAACACATTTTCCTCCATCCGGGCGCAAGAACGCCGCCCCGGTCCCGCATCGTTTTATCAGCTTTTCGGTCAGCCCAACGTCTTCCGGAGGTCGTCTCTATGGTTATCGCCTTTACACGCACCATCATCCTCTATCTGCTCATCATTGCCGGCATCCGCCTCATGGGCAAACGGCAGGTAGGCGAGCTCGAGCCCTCGGAGCTGGTGCTTTCACTCATCATTGCCGACCTGGCGGCCGTCCCTATGCAGGATTTCGGTATCCCACTGCTTGCCGGCATCATCCCGATCGTCACCCTGCTGTCCATTACCACCATCTTGTCGGTACTCACCATGAAGAGCGTCCGGTTTCGCGCGCTGATGTGCGGGCGTCCCAGCATCATCGTGGAGAACGGAAAGCTGAAGCAGAGAGAGATGGCAAAAAACCGCTTCACGGTGGACGAACTGATGGAAGACCTGCGCCTGCAGGGGATCAATGACCTGTCCACCATCAAATACGCGATTCTGGAGACCAACGGGCGTCTCTCCATCCTCCCCTACGCCAATCAGCGTCCGGCAACGGCGGAGCAGATGAAGGCGGCGACGCAGGAACTCGGTCTGCCCCTGGTCATCGTCAGCGACGGCCGCCTTCTCTCTCACAATCTCAGGGCCCGCGGACTCAACGAAAGCTGGCTGAAGAAAGCGCTCAGGGAACACGGGGCGAAAGAGATCGGTGACGTGTTTCTGCTTACCGTCGATGAGAAAAACAACGTCTATTTCACTGCCAAGGCGGTGACGAAATGAAGCGCCTGCTGGCCGCCGCGTTCCTGCTGGTCTTTCTGTTCGGCGCCACCCTTTGGAACGTGAGTTACCTGGTCAACTTCACTTCACAGGTCGCCGGTATCCTGACCG
>CAZVHV010000340.1:0-1843 GCA_964627025.1 uncultured Oscillospiraceae bacterium
GCGGCGCGGCCAGATACCGCAGCTATTGTTCACCTTTGTGGAGAACATCCGGATCAATTCCGCGGACACGCTCGGCCCGATCAACTGGGAATTCATCCGCACCATCGCCATCATCGAGCTGTACACAAGGGATCATTGGATGGAGCCGATTCCCCCGCTCCACCACGCGTACAACCTGCTCTATCATCAGACCATGAGCCATTTGAAAAGCTGCGGAGAACTCTCCCCGGCAGCGCTCGCGCAGGCGGTTCTGACCCTCGGATGCTTCGCGCATGTGTCGCAGGACGACTACAAGCAGCTTTTGAGCCACTTGATCAACATCGAGCAGTTGGAGCGCACGGAGCGCGGCGGACTGATCATCGGCAAGGAGGGCGAGAAGGTCGTCAACAGCCATAAGTTTTTGACCGTGTTCAACGCGCCGGAGTATCTGCTCGTCAAGGACGAAAACCGCACCATCGGCACGGTGGACAAGGTCTATCCGGTGGGCATACGTTTCGCGCTGGCCGGCCTGACCTGGGAGACGGTGGATGTCAATGAGAAATCGAAGGTAATCTTTGTCAAACGGGTTCCGGGCATATCCTTGGTCGACTGGAACGTGGATTTCGAGGCCGAGCTGCATACGGTTCTCGTGCAAAAAATCCGAAGCATCCTGGCCGGGGATACCCAGTACCCGTATTTGAGCGAGCGGTGCCGCGAGCGGCTCGCCGAGATACGGTATATCGCGCGGAACAGCGGCATTCTTGAAAACCTGGTTACGCCGATCTCAGACAAGAAATACGCGATCTTCCCATGGGTCGGCACCCGGCAGTTGCTGACCTTGCACTACGCGCTCACGCACAGGAAAATCAAAAACAAGCTGCTCTGGCCCACCTGCGTGTATCTTGAGGTGGTTTTCGACGGAGCAGCCGACGAAATCAACGGCATCGTTTACGATATCATACGGTCCGATTTGAACCTGTACGACCTTCCCCTGCCCGATAAAGTGCAGATCAACGGGAAGTACAACGAGTTTGTCCCGCTGAATCTACTGCGCAAACAGTTCATTGAGGATTATCTCGATTTTGAGGGATTGCGGGCGGGATTGGCATTATCCATGCAAGGGTAGCCGCAAGCGCAGACATGGTCACGGCTATCGGAAGGGCGATTGTCGAATCCACAGGAGCGCCGGCAGGTAACGTCCCACACCTTTATGCACTTTCAGATCATCCTTCGCCATTCACACACCCCTTCCTTCCGGCATACGTTGTATCCAGTAGGAGGGATGGCCATGAAAAAGGGAATGGTTCTGTTGCTTGTTGCAATGCTCCTGTTGGCGCCTGTTGGTCTCGCGCAAGAGAAGCTGCAAAAGGTCACGCTCAACGAGGTGACGCATTCCGTGTTCTATGCGCCGCAATACGTGGCCATCGAGCTAGGATTCTTTGCAGAGGAAGGGATCGAGATTGATCTTGTGAACGGCGGCGGGTCAGACAGAAGCATGACGGCCATACTGGCGTCGGAAGCAGACATAGCACTGATGGGACCGGAAACAGCGGTATACGTATACAACCAGGGCAAGGAAGACCACGCCATGATCATCGGCCAGCTCACCAATACGGACGGTTCGTTCCTGGTGGGCCGGGAGAACAACGATGCTTTTGACTGGCAGGAACTGAAGGGCAAAACCATCATTGGCGGGCGGCCCGGCGGCATGCCCCTGATGACGCTTTTGTACGTGCTCAAGCAAAACGGACTCACGCCCGGTAAAGATGTGAATGTACGCACAGACATACAGTTTAACCTCATGGCCGGCGCGTTTGAGGGCAGCAATGCCGATTACGTCACGCTGTTTGAGCCGACGGCCAGC
>CAZVHV010000341.1:0-1840 GCA_964627025.1 uncultured Oscillospiraceae bacterium
CGAGTGCTCGGCCCGGGAGCTCGACGCGGCCTTCCGTCCCAACACCAAGGCGGTTTTTGGAGAAACCATTGCCAACCCGGCGCTGATCGTGCTGGATATCGAGAAGTTCGCCGACGCCGCGCACGGACACGGCGTTCCCCTCATCATTGACAACACCTTCGCCACGCCCATCAACTGCCGGCCTTTTGAATGGGGCGCGGACATCGTCACCCACTCGACCTCCAAGTATATGGACGGACACGCCGTCAGCATGGGCGGAGCCATTGTGGATTCCGGAAAGTTCAACTGGAACGACTATCCCGAGAAATTTCCGGGACTCACGACGCCGGATGCATCCTATCACGGCGTGACTTACACCGAGCGCTTCGGCCTCGGCGGCGCCTATATCACCAAGGCGGTGGCGCAGCTCATGCGGGATTTCGGCGCGTGCCCGGCCCCCATGAATGCCTTTTTGCTCAATATCGGGTTGGAGACCCTTCATCTGCGTGTACCGCGCCACTGCGAGAACGCAAGGAAGGTGGCGGAGTTTGCCGCAGGCCATCCCAAGATCGCGTGGGTCTGCTATCCAGACCTGCCCGGGGACAAGAGCCATGCGCTGGCGAAGAAGTATCTGCCCCACGGCTCCTGCGGGGTGGTCACCTTCGGCGTCAAGGGCGGCCGCGCGGCGGCTGAGAAATTCATGTCCGGCCTGAAGCTGATCTCCATCGCCACCCATGTGGCCGACGCAAAGACCTGCATCCTGCACCCGGCCTCGTCTACCCACCGGCAGATGAACGACAGCGAGCTGGCGGCCGCCGGTGTCTCGCCGGACCTTATCCGCCTGTCCGTGGGGATTGAGGACGTATCGGATCTCCTTGCCGATCTGGAGGGGGCGCTGGCGCAGGCATAACAGCCGGATATATGGAAAAAGGCTCGGAACCGATTCGGTTCCGAGCCTTTTTTGAAAGATCAGCCTCACCCGGTCTCGCCCGGGATGGCGATATTTTGCTCCTTGAGAAAGGCGCCGATGCGCAGCACCGTCTCGTTGCTGATGACGTGCTCGATGGCACAGGCGTCCCTGTCGGCGAGTTCCGGCTCCACGCCGGCCACCCCGGTGAAGAGAGTGTAGAGGATGGCGTGTTTATGGGAAAGAAGCCGGGCAAGCTCGGCGCCCCGCTCGGTGAGATGGACCTCGCGGTATTTCCGGTTCTCCACAAGGCCTTTGGCGGCCAGGACGTTCATGGCGCTGTTGACGCTGGCCTTGGAGACATCCAGACGGACGGCAATATCGCTGACGCGACAGCCGCTCCCCCCGGAGGAAAGGGCATGAACGGTCTCCAGATATTGCTCCATGGCGACGGTAAGCGGGTCCATACGGCTGTCTCCTTCCTAAAAAAATGGTGTGCGGAGCGGAAACTCCACACACCATTATACAACAGGATGAAAAAGGTGGCAATCACACAATGCGGCGGGCATAGACAAAGACGCTGGAGTAGTAGCCGGAGGAAAGGTCGCTGATCTTCACTGTGTCGCCGGTCGTGGAGGCATGAATGAATTGTCCTTCTCCGATATAGATGCCGACGTGGGACACCGGCTTGCTGGTATTGTGCTTAAAGAAAACCAGGTCGCCGGGCTGAAGCTCGCTCCGGGAGACCGACACGCCGTTGGAGAGCTGGTCGGTGGCGGTGCGGTTGAGGGTGTAACCAAACTGGGCGTATATGTATTTGGTGAAGCCGGAGCAGTCGAACTGATTGGGGCCGCTGGCGCCGTATACGTAGGGACAGCCCAGATACTGCTTGGCGTATGTAGCGATCTTGCTGCCGAGGCTTTCGATGCGGACGTTGCTGCCGTCTGCCCTGGT
>CAZVHV010000342.1:0-1838 GCA_964627025.1 uncultured Oscillospiraceae bacterium
CGATCGCCGCGAAAGTTGACGGGATGCCCTGCTGCGACTGGGTAGGCCGGGACGGCGCCGGGCATTTTGTGAAGATGGTGCACAACGGGATCGAATACGGGGACATGCAACTGATCGGCGAGGCGTATTTTCTGATGAAGGAGATCCTCCGCATGGGAAACGGCGAAATGTCCGAAGTCTTCGGCGAATGGAACAGGGGGGACCTGGATAGCTACCTGATCGAGATTACGCGGGACATCCTTGCGTACCGGGACGAGGCGGGGGAGCCCGTGCTGGACAGGATTCTGGATACTGCGGGACAGAAGGGAACCGGAAAATGGATGTCTATGGCCGCACTGGACGAAGGCGTGCCGCTGACGCTGATCGGGGAAGCCGTTTTTGCGCGCAGCCTTTCGACCATGAAGGAGGAGCGGGTGGCCGCGTCTAGAATACTGGGCGGGACGAAGCCTGCTTTTGATGGCGACATTAAGGCGTTCTTAAGCGACATCAGAGATGCGCTGTACGCTTCCAAGATCGTTTCCTATGCGCAGGGGTACGCGCTGCTGCGGGCGGCGGCAAAGACGTACGGCTGGGATCTCCATTACGGCTCCATTGCTCTGATGTGGCGGGGCGGGTGCATCATCCGTTCGGCGTTTCTGGGAAAGATCAAGGAGGCGTTCGACCGGGACTCGGATCTTGCCAACCTGATGCTGGACCGGTTTTTCAGGGAGAAACTGGATGCGGCGCAGGCGGGCTGGAGGCGGACGGTGAGCGCAGCCGTTCTGGGCGGGATACCCGTACCGGCGTTTTCTTCCGCCCTTGCGTATTACGACGGATACAGGAGCGCGCGCCTGCCCGCGAACCTATTGCAGGCGCAGCGGGATTTCTTCGGCGCGCACACCTACGAGCGCGTGGACAGGCCACGCGGCGAGTTTTTCCACACCAACTGGACGGGGGAGGGGGGCAGCACATCCGCTTCCTTCTATGAAGCATAGAACCTGTTTTTTTATTCCATGATAAACTGCGGACAGATGAGATTCATGGTATAATGGGAAAAAACAGGACGGAAAGAAAATGAGAGAACGGAAGAAAAGAAAAGGTGAGCACAGAGCCTTGTTGAAAAGCGCATGCCTGGCGGTTGCCTTTTCTTTTGTTTTTCTATGCGCATGCGGTGCGGCGGAGCCGGAAGTTACCGCTTCGCCGTCGGCGCCGTCCGCTGCGGAGACGCAGGCGCCTGCGTCTTCCGGTACCGCCCGGCCTTCGGCTGCGGCCATGGCGCCTTTGCCGTCGCCTTCGGCCAGCGAAGCGGCGGCCGAAGAATGGGAACTGATTCTGGTGAATCCGTCCCATACCTTGCCCGCGGATTTCAGCGTGGATCTTGCCGATTTTGAGGGCGGGCAGGTGGATGCGCGCATCCTTGCGGTTTGCGAGGAGATGTTTGCGGACGCGGAAGCGGACGGTGTGGATCTGGAACTGGTGGACGCTTACCGGAGCCGGGAACTGCAAAGCGATCTTTTTGAAGAAAAAGTGGAAAGCTATATGGAGAAGGGATACGGCCGGGAGGACGCCGAGACCGAGGCGACGACCATTACGGCGAGGCCTGATACCAGCGAGCACCAGACCGGGCTTGCGCTGGACATCGTGACGCCAGGGCCTTTGCGGATACCGAAGCGTTCCAATGGCTGGATGAAAACGCGGCCGGCTACGGATTTATCCTGCGGTACCCTAGCGACAAAACGGAAGAGACGGGCGTGATTTACGAACCGTGGCACTGGCGTTACGTAGGGACCGCGGCCATCGCCGAAATAAAGGAGAGCGGACAGTGCCTGGAGGAATACCTGGCGGATTCTTTTGGTAAT
>CAZVHV010000343.1:0-1821 GCA_964627025.1 uncultured Oscillospiraceae bacterium
CGGAGCTTCTGCGCATGTACACCCACTACGCCGAGTCCCGCGGCTGGAAGGTGGAATTGACCGAGGGCGGCCTCAACGAGCTGGGCGGGCTCAAGGAGGCGGTAGTCATGATCCAGGGCAGGAACGTGTTCAGCCGTCTGAAGTATGAAAGCGGCGTGCACCGGGTGCAGCGCGTGCCGGTGACCGAGTCCGGCGGGCGCATTCACACCTCCACGGCCACCGTGGCGGTGCTTCCGGAGGCGGAGGAGGTGGAAGTGTCCATCAACCCCGCCGACCTTCGCATCGACACCTACCGCGCCTCGGGCGCAGGCGGGCAGCACGTCAACCGCACCGACTCCGCCGTGCGCCTCACCCACATTCCGACGGGGCTCGTGGTCACGTCCCAGGATCAAAGGTCCCAGGTGCAGAACCGGGAGCGCGCCATGCAGGTGCTGCGCGCCCGGCTCTATGAGATGCAGCGGGAGCAGGCCCAGAGCGAATACTCCGGCGCGCGCAAACAGCAGATCGGCACCGGCGACCGCTCCGAGCGCATCCGCACCTACAACTTCCCGCAGGGCCGCGTGACCGACCACCGCATCGGCTTTACGATCTACCGGATCGACGACGTGATGAACGGCGACCTGGACGAGATCATCGACGCGCTGACCCTGGCCGAGCAGACCGAACTGATGAAGGAGCAGGACGCATGACCACCCTCGTCGCCCGCTGCGACCCCGCCGCCATCGCGCGGGCCGCGGAACTGATTCGCGCGGGAGAACTGGTGGCGTTCCCGACTGAGACAGTCTACGGCCTCGGCGCGAACGGCCTTGACGGTGCGGCGGTCCGGCGCATCTTTGAGGCCAAGGGCCGGCCTGGGGACAACCCGCTGATTTTGCACGTCGCCCGCCTCGAGGACGCGCTGCCGCTCATCGCCGGGCCGCTCCCGGCGGCGGCAAAGGTTCTCGCCGATGCTTTCTGGCCGGGCCCCATGACGCTGGTGATGCCAAGAAGCGCCATGGTGCCGGATGCGGTGACGGCGGGGCTTGACACCGTGGCCATCCGCGTTCCGTCCCACCCGGCGGCGCGGGCGCTGATCGAAAAGGCGGGCCTTCCCATTGCCGCGCCCAGCGCCAACCGCTCCGGCCGCCCCAGCCCCACGCTGGCGGCCCATGTGCTGGAGGACATGGAAGGAAAGATCGCGATGATCCTGGACGGGGGCCCTTCGGATGTGGGGCTGGAGTCCACCGTCGTCGATGTGACGGGCGCGGTGCCCCGGATCCTCCGCCCCGGCGGCGTGACGCCGGAGATGATCGAATCGGCCCTCGGCGCGGTGCAGGTGGACGAAAGCGCGCTGCGCCCGCTCCGGGAGGGGGAGAAGGCGCGCTCGCCGGGCATGAAGTACAGGCACTACGCGCCGAACGGACGGCTGACCATCGTTCGGGGCGAGCGCGGCGCCGTCGCCAGGAGGATCGCGGCGCTGTACGACGAGGCAACCGCCCGCGGCGAACGCTGTGCCATCCTCGCGCCCTCGGCGCGGCTGTACGGTAACCGGAACGTCCGCCCGATCGGGGAGAGTACGGCGGAGGCCGCGGCGAGCCTGTTCGCAGCGCTTCGGGAGATGGACGAAGCGGGCTGTACGCGGCTCTTCGCCGAGGCCGTGGATCTTAATGGGCTGGGCCTCGCGGTCATGAACCGCATGGGCCGGGCGGCGGCCTTTGACATTGTGGAAGTGTGAGGGAAAACATGCGCGTACTGTTCGTCTGTGCCGGAAACACCTGCCGAAGCCCCATGGCCGAGGCGATTTTAAAGCGCGCGCTGAAGGCGCGGGGGCGGGAGGACATT
>CAZVHV010000344.1:0-645 GCA_964627025.1 uncultured Oscillospiraceae bacterium
TTCTTATCTCTGGTGCTCCTTCCGACGGTTGTGGTCAGGGCAGCGGTGCCCCCTGAATCTCCGGGTACCCCCGATCACGTGGTCCGACCGGGTGAGACGCTGTCCTCGATCGCTCGGCGCTATGCCGCCGACGTCGATACGTTAGCCCGTCTCAATGGCCTTGCCGATCCCCGCGAAATCTATGCCGGGCAGCGTCTTGAGCTGCCGGTTATGCCCGAAGGTGTGGATGTGGGAAGCTGGCAGACCCACGCGTTACAACTGGGGGAGACCTTCCCGCTCATCGCGCGCCGTACCGGTCTGGCCTGGGAGACCGTGGCGGAGGTGAACCATCTGCTCAACCCCGGAGATCTGATGCTAGGCCAAAGTATCCTGCTGCCGCGAGTGAATGATCCGGTGCGCCTGGCGGTGGCTGAGGAAGGTGAGACGTGGCTCTCCCTGGCGCTGCGCCATGGCTGCTCCTCCTGGACAGTGCAAGCGTTGAACCCGCAACCGCCGTACGCCGGGATGGGCGTCCTGGTGCCGGGGGAGGGCGTTTCAGATTTTATGCCTTACCCGCTGGCCTCTTTGACCTTTACTCCGCAGCCTGCCATTCAAGGCCGTACCTCGCTCTTTGAGATGGAGACGGTGGAGCCGGCTACTTGTGAG
>CAZVHV010000344.1:655-1821 GCA_964627025.1 uncultured Oscillospiraceae bacterium
GGACGGAGCCCTGCTATTCACAGGACGCCACCCACCTGTATGCTTTTGTGAGCCTTTCACCTTTGATGGACCCCGGAACGTATCCACTTACGTTGCAGATCTCTCCGGAGACGGGCGGGGCGGTGACCTTTGAGTTCCCGCTGCAGGTGGTGGTGGGCCGGTATGGCTACGAGCGCATCGATCCGATTGCCGGACAGCAGGACCTGTTTGACCCGGTGCTGCTTCAAGGAGAGCGCGACAAGCTGGATGCGATTGCCGTGACCTACCGGACGCCCGAACGTTACTGGCAGCTTCCCTTCGCTTTCCCGGTCAATGCCGCCATCTCCTCTTATTTCGGCTCGCGCCGTTCTTATGGTGGGTCTTATGACAGTTACCATGCCGGTGTTGACTTCCGAGCTTCTACCGGGGTGCCGGCGCGCGCTTCTCAGCCCGGGATTGTCATCCTGGCGGAAACCCTGCCGGTCCGGGGAAATGCGGTGATGGTCGATCACGGGTGGGGGGTGCTGACCGGTTACTGGCACCTGTCGCGTATCGATGTTCAGGTTGGGCAATACGTGGAGGAGGGCCAGACGGTGGGGTTGGTGGGCAGCACCGGACTCTCGACGGGCTCACATCTGCATTGGGAGATGTGGGTGGATGGCCGTCCGATTGATCCGCTTCAATGGGTTGAGCCCTTCTACGAATTCTCCGATCCGGCGCTGCTGCCTGTCACAGAGTTTATCGCCGAATAGGCCTGAGATGGTCCTCGGGCTCTTTTCTGGGATCTTGTAGGGTCTACACAATGGCGCTGGACCTCGCTGCATATCGGCGTACTGACGGCTGGTTGGGCGCAAGTATCCTCTATTTAGAGCAGACAACCTCCACGAATGATTTACTCCACAGATTAGGTGAGCAAGGAGCGCCTGAGGGGATAATGGCTCTTGCCGAGTCACAATCCAACGGTCGCGGGCGCATGCAGCGCCGTTGGGTAGCCCCTCCCGGAACTTCACTGCTGCTCTCTTTGCTCTTTCGTCCGCAGGACCCTTTCCTCTATCATGCAGGGCGCACGACTATGCTTTGCGGCCTGGCATTGGCGGAGGCGGTGGAAGCTGTGGCGGCACTTCCTGTATCCCTCAAATGGCCGAATGATCTGATTGTGGAGGGGAACGGGTCCTGGAGGAAGCTGG
>CAZVHV010000345.1:0-1815 GCA_964627025.1 uncultured Oscillospiraceae bacterium
TCGTCGTAGCGTTCGGGACGGCGGTAGCGGGCAAGTCCGGAACCGGCCGGGATCAGCTTGCCGATAATGACGTTTTCCTTCAGGCCGAGCAGGTGGTCCACCTTGCCCTTGATGGCGGCCTCGGTGAGCACCTTGGTCGTCTCCTGGAAGGAGGCGGCGGAGAGGAAGGAGTCGGTGGCGAGGGACGCCTTGGTAATACCCATCATGAGCCGGTTTGCGGTGGGCAGGCGCAGCTCCAGGCCGTCGTTGGTCTCGCCGGCATCGATGCGTGCCTGCACCTCGGCTTTTGCGTCCTCAAAGTCCATCAGCTCAACGGTAGAGCCGGACAGGAGGCGGGACTCGCCGGCCTCCTCGACCCGCACCTTGCGCATCATCTGACGGACAATGACCTCAATGTGCTTGTCGTTGATATCAACGCCCTGCTGGCGGTACACGCGCTGTACCTCCTGGATCAGGTAACCGTGAACGGCGGAGACGCCGCGGATGCGCAGCACCTCGTGCGGGGAGAGCGCGCCGTCGGTCAGCTCCACGCCCTTGGTCACCCGTTCGCCGTTCTTGACCCGGATACCGGCGCTGTAAGGGACGGCATAGGTGACCACCTCGCCGTCGTCGGCGGTGATGGTGAGGTTGCAGATGGTGTTGCGCTTCGTCTCCTCAATGGTGACGGTACCGGTGATCTCGGCCAGCTGGGCCATCTTCTTGGGCTTGCGCGCCTCAAAAAGTTCCTCGACGCGGGGCAGACCCTGTGTGATATCGTCGCCGGCCACGCCGCCGGTATGGAAGGTACGCATGGTGAGCTGGGTGCCCGGTTCGCCGATGGACTGGGCGGCGATGATGCCAACGGCCTCGCCCTCGCCCACCGGTTCGCCGGTGGCAAGGTTCACGCCGTAGCATTTGGAGCACACGCCGCTGTGGGCGCGGCAGCTGAGCACGCTGCGCAGCTCCACACTGTGAATATCGTGCGCCTCGAGGATCTTGGCGTCGTCCTTCTTCATCATGGTTTCCTTGCTGATCAGCAGCTCGCCGGTCGCGGGATCGCAGATGTCATGAAGCGGATAACGGCCGTTGAGGCGCTCGGCAAAGGTCTCGATCACCTGGCCGTTCTCGGCGATCTCGGAAACGGTGATACCCTCGGTGGTGCCGCAGTCATGCTCGCGGATGATGACCTCCTGGGAAACATCGACCAGTCTTCTGGTGAGGTAGCCGGAGTCGGCGGTACGCAGCGCGGTATCGGCCAGGCCCTTACGGGCGCCTCTGGAGGAGATGAAGTATTCCAGAACGGAGAGGCCTTCGCGGAAGTTCGCCTTGATGGGGATCTCGATGGTGCGGCCGGAGGTGTCCGCCATCAAGCCGCGCATGCCGGCCAGCTGACGGATCTGGTTCATGGAACCACGGGCGCCGGAGTCCGCCATCATATAGATCGGGTTGTATCTGTCCAGCCCCTCCTGCAGGGCGACGGTCACGTCCTTCGTCGTCTGCTCCCAGGCCTTGACCACGAGGCGATAGCGTTCGTCGTTGGTGAGGAAGCCGCGCTTGAACTGGCGCTCGATCTTGACGATCTCCGCCTCGGTCTCCTGGATCAGAGCCTTTTTGCGTTCCGGCACTGTCATGTCGTGGATGGAGACGGTAAGGGCGCCCCTGGTGGAGAACTTGAAGCCCAGCGCCTTGACGTTGTCCAGAACGCCGGCCGAAACGGTGAAGCCGTGCTTCGCGATGCACTTGTCGATAATCTGGCCGAGCTGCTTCTTGCCGCAGGTGAAGTTGATCTCAAAATCAAAGATCTTGTCGGGATCGCTGGGATCGTCGCGGTTGACA
>CAZVHV010000346.1:0-1810 GCA_964627025.1 uncultured Oscillospiraceae bacterium
GGAACTGAGCTCCATGCTCTTCAAGCTGCAGTACAGCCCGGACAACAGCCGCTATCCCCGGATTTTTTCCACCCTCTCCCCTATTTCCCGGGATGTCCTGGACACCGACGCCGGTCTCATCGCCGGGAACTCGTATCTGACGAACCCGGCCGTGGGGCAGATCACGGCCGCCGGCGCGGCGCGCTCCGGCCTCTTCTCCTACCGGGCCGGCGAGAGCGCCGACTACATCGGCATGCAGGAACCGGTGCAGCTCTACCCGGCCGGCTCCCCCTATCAGAACGAGGCGTGGGTCCTGGCCGTCATGATGCCGGAGGAGGATTGGAACGCCGCGGTCGGCGGGCACAACATCCTTCTCTACAGCGCCGTCCTGGCCCTTCTGGTGCTGAGTCTGCTGCTTGCCGTCCTGATCAGCAGGCGGTATATCCGCCCGGTGGTGGCGGCGCTGGACTGCATCAAGTCCGACAGCCACGCCAGCATGGAAAAGACGAAGATCCTGGAGATCGACGATCTGCTGGAATATCTCGCCGCGCAGGACGGGCGGCGGCAGGCGCCGGCCGCCGAGCCGGAGACGGCGCAAAAGCGTCAGCACACGCCGGAGGCCGCCCTGCCGAACCTCTCCACGTATGAGGCGTTTGTCCGCAGCATCGACACCCTCTCCGCCGCGGAGCGGGCGGTGTTCAACCTTTATATGAAAGGGCACACGGCAAAGGAAATCACCGAGCTGCTCTGCCTCTCCATGAATACGATCAAGACCCACAACAAACGTATCTACACCAAGCTGAACGTGACCTCGCGCAAGGAGCTGATGGTCTATGTCCAGATGATGGCAAGCGAACGGGACGCGGAGGGACAGCCCCGCTGAAGAGATTCCGTTCCAGCGGGCACAAAACAGAAGAGGAGCGGAAGATATCTTCCGCTCCTCTTCTGTTTTGTTTCACTGTGTCTATGGCAGAGGAGTCAGGGGCGCGCCCTGAGAAATGAGATAGTTGTAAACCGCGTCATGGTACGCATCGACCTCGGTCTTTGGGATCCCCATGAACCACGAACCGTTCTCATCGTTCGGGCCGCTGCCCATCATGGCCGCCACGTCGGCGATATAGTTGCCGTAAATGGGATTGCCTTTTTTGTCGACATCGCCCGTGTCATACCTGTAGCCGATCCCGGCATCCTTCAGGATCGCGGTCGCAACGGCAGGCGCCGCCGGATACTCCACAACCACAGGCTTCAGCAGCGTAACCGTCACGTCCTCGGTACCGTATGGCGCCGCATCTGTCCCAGTAAAGGTTGCCGTTACTCTTAACACGTAAGCGCCGGTGGAACGGATCACCCACAGCTGCGACCCGAAGAACTCCTGGCCCGGCAGATTGTGGCGCGCCGTCAAAACCTCCGAAGCAAGCGGAGAACCGCCCCAATAGCCGATTGGCGTCCATATCCCAGAGCCATCTTTCTCAACTTCGATCAACAGAGAATTTATTTTGGGTTTTGCAGGCGAGCCGGTCGAGGTAAGAAATCCGACATATCCCGACACATCGACCGGGTACCCCGCATCAAGCTGCGCCTGGAACAACTGGAGGTCGGCGATCGGATCGATATGGACGCCCTCGATACCCGGGACATCCACGCCGGGAATGGGGGTTACGGATTCGTACTCGACAATATATCCGGTCGCTCTGCCCAAGTTGATGTTATCGTTCCAGCCGCCGGCGTGCCATTCGCCGGAGTCTTCGTCACCACTAATATAATTCGGGTCGGTCGGATACCACTACGCATATACCAACGGCTCGTCGGTCACCCACGACCAGCCGCCGCC
>CAZVHV010000347.1:0-1806 GCA_964627025.1 uncultured Oscillospiraceae bacterium
GCCTCGGCGGTGAACGCGCTGGGCCTGGGGCTGGCCGAATTGGACGAGGAGAAATCGCAGTTGGCCCACGGCGAGACCGTGCGCGAGACGGCCAATATGATTTCCTTTCTCACGGAGGTCATCGGCATTCGCGATGACATGTACCTGGGCGAGGGCAACGCCTACATGCGCGAAGTCGGGCAGGCGGTGCAGGAGGGGTTCGAGCGGGGGGTGTTGCACCAGCGGCCGACCGTGGTGAATTTGCAGTGCGACGTGGATCACCCGACGCAGGCGCTGGCCGACCTGCTGCATCTGAAGCGGCATTTTGGGTCGCTGGCGGCGTTGAAGGGCCGCAAGCTGGCCATGACCTGGGCCTATTCGCCCAGCTATGGCAAGCCGCTCTCCGTGCCGCAGGGGATTATCGGGCTGATGACGCGATTCGGCATGGAAGTGGTGCTGGCCCACCCGGAAGGCTACGGGCTGATTCCCGAGGTCGTCGAGCTGGCGCGGAAAAACAGCGCCGCCAGCGGCGGGCGGTTCGAGGTGGTGTCCCGCATGGACGCGGCGTTCCAAGGCGCGGATATGGTTTACCCGAAGTCCTGGGCGCCCTACGCGGTCATGCAACGGCGGACGCCGCTGCTGCACCGGGGCGACCGGGAGGGGCTCCGGCAACTGGAGCAGGAATGCCTGGCTAACAACGCGCGGCACCAGGACTGGGAATGCGACGCGGCGAAAATGAAGCTCACCCGCCAGGGCGAGGCTTTGTATCTGCACTGCCTGCCGGCGGACATCTCGGGCGTGAGCTGCCGCCAGGGGGAGGTTGCGCGGGAGGTGTTCGAGAAATACCGCCTCGCCACCTACCGCGAGGCCGGCTTTAAGCCCTTCATCATCGCCGCCATGATCCTCATGGCCCGCTTTCCGGATGTCCCCGCGCGGCTGGAGAAACTGGCCGCGGGAGCCGTCAAACGCTGACCGAACGGAGCGGGGAACAAGGAACGCCGAAAGAAGAAAGCCATGTCCAAAATCATCCAGCGCCTGTACCCGGAGATTATCCGGAAGACCGCCGCGCGCTGCCGCCAGCGCGGGGTGCGCATCCCCACGTTTCGGGAGTTGCGGCAGCCGGAGTTGATTCCGTCCGCCATAACGTCCCGGCTCAACGGGGTGGGCCTTTGGGACATCAATCCCCTCAACCTCTTTCGCATCACGTGGAAGAACGATGTGAAGACCGGTTTGTATGGCGGCGTGAACTGCCTGGAAATCCCGCCGGCCCTTTCCGGGGTGAAGGCCCGGATCCTCGGACTGACCGGCCGGTTTTTCCCCACCGGGGCGCATAAGGTCGGCGCCGCCTTTGGCTGCCTGGCGCCGCGGCTGGTCAGCGGGGAGTTCGACCCGGAAAAGCACCGCGCCGTGTGGCCCTCGACCGGCAACTACTGCCGCGGGGGGGCGTTTGATTGCGCGCTGCTGGGCTGCCCTTCGATTGCCATTTTGCCCGAGGGCATGTCCCGCGAGCGGTTCGAGTGGCTCCGGCAGATTGGGTCCGAGGTCATCGCCACCCCGGGTTGCGAGTCCAACGTCAAGGAAATCTACGACAAATGCTGGGAGCTGCGGGAGGATCCGGCGAACATCATCTTCAACCAGTTTGACGAGTTTGGGAATCCCATTTTCCATTACACGGTGACCGGCCCGGCGCTGGAGGAAGCGGTGGCGGCGCGGGGCGCTTCGCGGGGGCGCCCGGCGGCGTATATCTCGGCGACCGGCTCCGCCGGGACCATTGCCGCGGGCGACTATCTGAAGCGGCGCTTTCCCGCGCTCAAGACCGTGGCCAGC
>CAZVHV010000348.1:0-1800 GCA_964627025.1 uncultured Oscillospiraceae bacterium
AGCGTCTGACCGGGATAAATGGTGTCCCCGCCTTCCAGCGCAGGGTTGTTGCGTTTGAGCTGACGGACGGAAAGGCCGTAGCGCTGCGCGATGGAAAAAACCGATTCCTCCGGCTGTACGACATGGGTCTGCTGCGGATACTGGATGACCAGCGTCTGCCCGACCGCAAGCCTGGAAAGGTCGCGCACGGCATTGTCGACGACCAGCTGAGACATGGATACGCCGTGTGCCAGCGCGATGGAGTAGAGACTGTCGCCGGGCTGAACTACATAAATCTCCATGGCGCCACCTATATCAGCGTGATATAGTCGCTGCTTGCGTAACCGACCACATTGTCAAAGCGCACCAGATACCACCCGTAGTATTCGTTAAGTACGACGAGCCGCGTGCCGTCGTATGCCCTGGCAATCACGGGCGCACCGGTGTTCGGTCTGCTGCGGATATTCAGATAGCCCCAGTTTACGTCGACCACCCCGGGGCGGGGCGTCGTCGGCATCAGGAAGGGGATCCCAAAGAATTCAGTCAGGGAGAGGACGATATTGCGGGCGATAGCGTCAAGGTTCTGTTTGATCCATACCGCGTCGTCGGGGTTGTCATGGTAGCCCAGCTCAAGAAAAGCGGAGGGGGCACGCACGAGCCGGACCTCGCCGATCGAGACGCTCTCATCCGCCCGGACCCGGTCCGGCAGGGGATAGATGGTTCTGAGATTATCCGCGAGGATCTCCGCCGCGCGGCGTCCCCTGGCGGAACCGGGATAGGAATAGGCGATGATCCCCCGCAGCTTGCCCTCGAGCTCCCCGGGCGCGGCGTTGGAGTGGAGTGCAAGGTGGAGGTCGTAATCTCCCTCGTTTGACTGGCGGATGCAGCCTGCGGCGGTCATGGATGGGGTGTTTCGGACATATTGGATCCCGGACGACGTGAGATATGGCTCCATGGCGTCGGCCAGACGGTTCATCCACTCTTCCTCGGAGCCGCCGATAACATAGACATTGTTCTCCTGGGTAGATGGAGAGAGATAGATGATGGGCATGAGGATACCTCCTTTTTCAATTTATTGTATGCATTCCTGCCCTGCTTGGAACCTTTTCCGCGCTGCAACGTCAGAACAGGCAAGGAGGTGCTCTTCATGAAAAGAAGCCGTATTCTGTTTCTCGTCCCGCTGGTGCTCGCGCTTCTGCTCTCTGCCTGCGCGTTCAGCGCCGGAAATGCGGATGTTTCTGCCGGCGGCGCGGCTGCTTCGCCCCAGTCCCCTGAATTTTCAGCGCAGGAAAAGACGAACGATTCCGCCGTTGGCAGCGAAACCGCTTCCGATGAACCGGTGGTCAGCACCGAACCTTCCCATGTATACACGGATGCCGACGCAAAGCTGATCCGGCAGGCGTCGCTCACCGTGCAGACCGTCGATTTTCCGGCTGCGCTCGCCGCGCTGGACGCGCTGACGGTCAGTCTGGACGGTTACTATGAGAACGCCCAGACACAGGCGGGCGGTTATTATGACACGACCGCCAACCGGTACGCTTACTACACGGTCCGTGTCCCGCAGGAAAACTACGACGCCTTTCTGAATGCCACCGGAAATATCGGGCATGTGGTGAGTACCAGCGAGTCTTCCACCGATGTGGGGGACCAGTATTACGATACCGAGTTGCGCCTGAAGACGCTGCAGACCAAGCAGGAACGCCTCCTGGCACTGATGGAGAAGGCGGATCGGATGGAGGATATCATCACGCTGGAGAACTCCCTCTCCGACGTGCAGTATGAGATCGAACGGCTGACCTCCACCCTGAAACGCTACGACGG
>CAZVHV010000349.1:0-1794 GCA_964627025.1 uncultured Oscillospiraceae bacterium
GATCAGTTTTCACGCCGGTTTCGGGCGATTGTCATCTATCCGCGGGGCCGTCGACCTTTTGGACCCGCGCTGCGTGGACCTGCGCGCCTGCGCGGCGCACTCTCCGCAGGATACCCGGCCAGGCTGGCTGCAGCAACGAGGTGATTGGTGGCATGAATGAGCAGGTTCGTCACCCCTGCAGCCACCTCCTCGTTGGTGAACGCCTCCGGGCAGATGTGAAGTGCCACAATAAACGCAGCATCCGAGTTCCAATCAGCCACGTGAAACGCGACGCTTGACGCAACTTTCGGCGGATGTATGCCCACGAGGGCCTCTGCTATCCTCGCCATAGCTTCGGACGGAGCTCGGGCTCCGTCTAATCGGGCAATCGCACCGCCACCCAACGGACGAAACACCCCGCGCACTTTGTTGTGCAGCGACTTTTCTGCATCACTCATAGATGCATACCTCATCCGGGCATTGGAGGGGGGGCATTCGATCCGCCGCCCCTAAGTAGTACATCAAGACCCTCGCGTGCTGTCCGTAGCCATTGTGTCCATTGTTCACCGGTCCTGCCTTTCATCCGGCTTGTCAGCTGCTCAATCTTGTCCAACCATGAATTGACCTCTCGCTTCCAATGGTCCTTTGACCTATGGTCGGGCCCGCCTGTTGCGATCTTCACCCAGTGACGAGCAATCACGGGCCCATAGGAGAGTGCCCTCTTGACGGCCTCGGCTTGACTCATGTAGCAGACGCTGAAGGCTGCTGCTTCTGCGGACACCATGAGCATCTCCCCGAAAGCATACTGACCGCTCATGACGGCATCAACCCCGTCGACAAACTGGGCAAAACCCTCGCTCGTGATTCCGCCACCGACGCCCCAATCCATCTGCGCCGCAACTCTGCCGAGGGCTGCAAGTATGATGCCATAGGCGAGGCCGGATCGCACTCCATTCTCGATCTGCAGCTGCGTTCCCGATGTTGTCGTCCCCAAGAGGCCGGCAATCGTGAAGTCGAAACAGCCGCTCGGGTCGACGCGGCCCATCGGATTCGAGCTTATGTACATGTACAAACCCATTCCTTGCTCATACTGGACCTCGGGATTGCACGCTTCCAACTCCAAATCCATGACATCACCGTTCCGTGCCAGCGCCTCGATGATTGGCAGTGCCGCGGCATTCATATCCCGCTGCACGAATCGCCCCAGTTCCGGGCTGTACCAGCGGTTGCGGTTGTAGTAGAGGCCGATGGAGCGGTGGGTGGTGGCCGGGTCGTCCGGCTGCAGGGCGCGGTCATAGACCGAGTCGGTCGCCCAGACGCAGAAGCGCTCGAAGAACAGGCCCTGGTGGCCGATGCGGTTTACCAGGTCGGCCGGCGCACTCGCCGACACGTCGGCCGCGACCGTCGTGCCGTACGGCTCGTACTGATACTGCAGCCAGACGTTCTCGGCGCGGGGGCTGACGTTCGGGCGGACGAGGGCCACGACGTTGTAGTTGGCATCCTGGAGGTAGTAGACCGGTCCGGCCCAACCCGCCGGCTGCGAACCCCCGCCACCGGGTAGAGTGCCGCCATCCCCGCCGGGCGGCGTGCCACCCGCGGCCGGGGGCGGTTCGTCACCCAGATCGGGGCGGGTGCCACCGTCGAGCTCGGCGTTGGCCGGGACGGCGGCGTCGCAGCTCTCCAGCCCGGCGGCATTCAGGCCCGCCTCGGGGGCGGCGGGGAGATAGCGGTACTGGCAGAGGATCTCGTCGACGTAGCCCGGGCCCCAGACATACTCGCGGATGCGGGACTGGCTGGTCGTCTCGCGGATGCGCC
>CAZVHV010000350.1:0-1789 GCA_964627025.1 uncultured Oscillospiraceae bacterium
CAAAACAGAGAAAATCAGATAGACGAAATAAAAACCGTACTTGTACTGGAATCGGATATCGCCGGTCAGCAGGGCTGTCAGTCTCATTGCAGCTGCCTCCCGGTGATTTCCAGGAAAATATCATTCAGCGTCGGTTCCTCCGAATGGATGGATAAAAGCCTGTTTTCTCGGAGCAGCCTGCCGAGGAGCTCATCGCCTGCGGTTTGGTCCAGGGGAACGTCCGCTCTGATTTCCTTTCCGTTCTCGGCATAGGTATATGCGATTTTGGATGCGCCACGGCGCATGATCAGGTTGTGCGGCGTGTCGAGGGCCCTGATCTGCCCGTCCACGATAAAGGCCACGCGATCGCAAAGCTCGGTGGCGTCATACATGTTGTGGGTGGTCAGAATGATGGTTTTTCCCTTCGACTTCTCTTCCAGAATGATATCCTTCATCACCCGGGCGTTGGACGGGTCCAGACCGGAGGTCGGTTCATCCAGAAAGAGGATCCGGGGATCGTGGAGCAGCGCCTTGATAAAATTCAATCTTGATTTCATCCCCTTGGAATAATCGGAAACCTTTTTGTCTGCGTCGTTCATCAGACCGACGCTCCCTAAAAGGCCGTCGATCTGGCGGTGGTTGGGATAAAGAGAGGCGAAGAACTTCAAATTCTCCCGGGCTGTCAGCTTTTCGTACAAGCTGGGGAATTCAAAATCCACACCGATATGCCCGTAGAAGCTTTTGCTGTGATGCCCGGCCTTTTCGCCATTGACCAGAACCGTCCCCTGATAGCGGGGGAGCAGGCCGGTCAGGATCTTTTGCAGCGTGCTTTTCCCGGCGCCGGAGGGCCCCAGGAAACCGAAGATCTCGCCGGATTCCACAGAAAAGCTTGCATTTTCGATAAAGGGGCGCTTCGTGTAGCTGAAGCAGAGGTGATCCACGCGTATCATGATATACCTCCTTGAAACATCTGGGACACGACACCCCGGAGCATTACCAGTAAAGCCTCGTCAAAGACTTCTTCGCCGATTTCCCGCTTATGGAGCATTGAAATGAAGATGCCGCGCAGGGCTGCGCTGAAAACGGACACGTCGCAGTCCTTGAGATTCGGAACAAGGGCGACCAGCTCTTCAATACGGAAATCGTCTGTTTTGGCGTGCTGCTTCACAAGCTCCGGCGGAAGCTTTCGGAAGAGCAGCTCCAGCTCCCCGCCGGTGATGAGCTTCAGCAAAAAGGAGCCGTCCAGGGATTTGTACAGCGAAAAGAAAATCTTCGTCAGCCCATCGGCATCCATGTTGCCCTTCAGTGCGGATAGTTCGTTCAGCAGCCTTTTCTGCGTTTCATCGTGCAGCGCGCAGAAAACGTCATAAAACAAGAGCTCCTTGGACGTATAAAAGAGATAAAACGTCCCTTTGGGGATCTTGACCCGCTTCACCAGCTCGTCTACCGTCGTTTTGCGTATCCCGTACAGCCCAAGGCACTCGGTGGCTTCTTCGAGGAGTCTTTGGCGGATATAGGCGCGTTCGCTGTCTGAAAATGTTTTGGGCATAATTTGCTCCATTACCATTTGACTAAAATAGATTATATAGTCATTATAATGGTGCAAAACCTCTCTTGTCAATCAAAAAACGCCGTCTACTTGCCTGATTGCGGCGCTACCATGGAGCAATTGATCTCCAGCCCGTTCTCCGCCATATAATCCGCGCCCCAATTGTACATGGCCGTCAGGATCGGCTTGATGCTCTTGCCCAGCTCGGACAGTTCATATTCGACCTTCGGCGGCACATGCCACTCGCACCCTGCCGTTGGG
>CAZVHV010000351.1:0-1784 GCA_964627025.1 uncultured Oscillospiraceae bacterium
GGCGCTCCTTGCCGTCCGGGTCGGTCACGGTATCGTAGATCCGCACGTCCCGGAGATTTAAGCTGTCCTCCAAAATCCGGTAGGCGTTGGCCCGGTCGGTGCCGTAGGTGACATACGCCGCCACGTTGTTGTACCCGACGCTGCTTTTATTGGAAACAGACCACTCCGCCGTAAACGAGGAATAGTTTACCCGGATGCCGTCGCGGACCCCGGACGGCGGATTTAAGAGTTCCTCCATAAACTGCTGGATGTACCCCTTGTCGATCCAGGTCGCGCCGAGGCGCACCTCGATTTCCGAAGCGTCCAGGTCCTTCGGCTGGGCGGCTTCCAGCGCCTCGATGTTGGGGGCGATTTTCTCCGCAAGGTCGGGCCGCATTTCCGCCAGAGCCTTGGCTAGACGCAGCTTGCGGCGCACGTTGCCGGACAGGTATTCGTCGGCGGTGACGAACGGGATGTTGTCCAGATTATAAAAGGCTTTGGGGACGCTTGCCGGGTCCTGTTCGCCCAAATCGCGGAAGATGACGCCGCGCAGCTCGTCGGCCAGCGCCTCCGGCGTTTTGCCGGTGAGGGAGGACATGTAATCCATGTCCACCCGCGCCTTTTCCGCAATGGAGAGCGAGAGAGCTTCCGACGCCGTGTCCACGGAAGTGACGATTTTCCGCTGCCGGATGGTGCGCTTTGAAAACATGTCGGCCTTGCGCTCCAGCTTGCCGTCCTCGTCGATCACTTCCAGAGAACAGAGCAGATAATACGAAGAATCCTCCGCGAACGCGAGGCTGTTGCCCCGCGAGTTGATGAGGCCGTATTTCGCGGTAAAAGCGGCATAGAGCCGGTTCAGTTCCACTTGCGTGTTTCGGATTTCCGCGTCGGAGGCGTATTCGTCGAGCTGCTGGGTGATGAGTTTCTGCACACAGTCCCGCAGTTCCACCATGCCCATGACGCGCGCTTTGGCCGTTTCATTCAGCTCCGGCCGCACCATGCGGGAGTTCTCCCTGTAGTACACCTTACCGTCCACGATGGTATAGGAGTAATTTTTCACGTCGGGGTCTGCCGGGATGGAATCGTCGATTTCCTCGTTCTCACCGAGATCGGGCAGCTCTGCTTCCTCAATCTGCCCCTGAAGGCGGGAAACCGCCTCGTGAAGCTGCTCCGAAAGATCGGCGTCGGGGAACGGTTCGCACGTCGTTTCCTTCTTATCGCCGTGCATCTTATCATCCCATTTAATGGTTCCCAGCACCATTTCGGGATGATCGGCAAAGTAGCTGTTGACGGGGATTCCGTCCTCGGTTTGGCCGAGATGCACCCAATCCGGCTCGATGTCAATGGGACGGTCGCGCTTTTGGAGAAAGAGGATATCGGTGGTGACTTCCGTCCCGGCGTTGGCCTTGAAAGCGTTGCCGGGAAGCCGGATGGCTCCCAGCAGCTCCGCGCGCTGGGCGATGTACCGCCGCACCTCCGGGGACTGCTTATCCATCGTATAACGGCTGGTCACGAATGCGATCACGCCGCCCGAACGCACCTGATCGAGCGTTTTGGCGAAAAAGTAATCGTGAATGGGAAAACGCAGCTTGTCGTAGGGCCGGTCAAGCACCTTGTAATTGCCGAACGGCACGTTGCCTACTGCCAAATCGAAAAAGTCGCGCCGGTCGGTGGTTTCAAAACCCGCCACGGTGATATTGGCCTGCGGGTAGATCTGCTTTGCGATCCGGCCCGTGATGCTGTCCAGCTCCACGCCGTAGAGCCGGGACGCCGCCATTTCCTCCGGCAGCAAACCGAAAAAGTTG
>CAZVHV010000352.1:0-1761 GCA_964627025.1 uncultured Oscillospiraceae bacterium
GGCGGAGGGTATTTGATCCGGGGGTTTACGGTGTATCTATCAACTATGTTTTGAACATGCCGTCCAGCACAGAAAGCCTCACGGCAGAGGAAATGGATTTAATCTACCTCTACCGCGAGGTTCCGCCGAGTGCCCAGGCATTTATCAAGGCCATCGTGGGGAAGGGTACATAGATCGCCAAGAATCTGCCCGAGTAGTCAGGGTTTGTCGCCCAACTTTTCCAATACCTCGTCAATGAGAGGCAAAAGCCCGGCGACCGCTAGACGCAAAAACCGCAAGGATACGATGATCGCCTTGCGGTCAATTTTCGTCTCTTTCTCTTTCACATCGACCACGTTGTCATTACTGGATTGTTCCTCTGCCATAGCTTAATGCACTCCTCTTCATGGACGGATAAGCAAGGCGCAGATAGATAGGACTATTCTAGCATAAAATAACTATTAACGGAGGGTTACTTTTCTTACAATTTGTTCATCTTTCTCCCGCCGCCCTATCGACACCGTGAAATCGGCACGTACCCTGATTCTAACCGAACATGCGTTCTATGTCAACACAATTTCTGTTAATATCAGGTTACAAACATTGTCAACCATCAGGTATACTATTTTGGGATAATGTGGGATAATTACCCATAAAAACGTACAGAACAACGCAAAGGTTACGCTTCCATGTCCATCAGAGCCTTGATTTTCGCCGCCGTCAGCACCGAAGCCCAGGCCACTCCCGATAAAGTTTCCCTCGATCAGCAGGTCAACGAGTGCCGCGTCGCCATCCAGCGCAATGGCTGGGTGGAGGTCGGCGTCGTTCGCGTGGAAGGGCAATCCCGCGACTATCTCCTGCTCGGGGAGCTGATGGGGGAGAGTTCAGAGTATAACCGCCTGGTGAACATGATTCGCCAGCGCGCCATGCACGTCGTGGTGTGTGCTGCCTATGATCGCCTTTGGCGCACCGACGCTATCCGCGCCCAGCTCGCCGCCGTCGCCCGCGAATCAGACGTGCGCCTGTACTCCGTCGCTCAGCCCATCCCGCTCGATTCTGACGAGGCCGCCTACTGGATGGAGATGCTATCCGGCGCTTCCTCGGAAATGGAGAACCGCGAGCGTGTCCGCAAGCACCGCCGGGGCATGACAGGGCGCGTGGCCCAAAAAGGCTTACACCCGATGGGCGAACCCCCGTATGGCTATGCACGTGCCGACAGTACCGATGATCCTCTGGTCCAGGTGCCGGAGGAAATTCCCTGGGCTAGGTTGATGTTCGAGCGCCTGCTATCGGGGCATACGCTGGGCCAGATTTGCGCCGAGTTGCACGACTCTGGTGTGCGCACGCGTAGAAACGCTCTCTGGTGGAAGTCTACCATCCGTGACATTCTGTCCAATCCGGTGTATGCAGGCGGCATCCGTTATCGACATTACAAGTGGAGCAAAGAGCGCAAGCCTGGGAGCAAAAAGCATCGCTGCCTGGGGCTGTTGAGCGAGGAGATCTACTGGACGGGTCAGCACGAGCCGGTCATCTCCCGCGCCGATTGGGAGCGGGCGCAGCGCATCCTCACGCGGTACGGCTTCTTCTGGGGGCAGAACGCGGCGGCGGGGATGCTCCGCGCCTTCCGCTGGGACAGCGTCGAGGAGCTGCTGCGGGCCTGCTTCCGGCTGCAGACCGTGGGGGGACTGGCAAAGGCCACCGTGCAGGCGGTGGAGCTGCCGACGGGGGGCGGCGTCCGGATCGAGGCGGTCTGGGAGATCTCCGCCGAATCCGAGGAGCATC
>CAZVHV010000353.1:0-1759 GCA_964627025.1 uncultured Oscillospiraceae bacterium
CCAGCGAACGGGGGAACAGATAGAAGGACCCGCCCGGCGCCACGCAGTGGTAGCCCATTTCGCGCAGGCCGTTCAGCAGCAGCTCGCGGTTGGCGGCATAGACCGAAAGGTCGGAGGTCTGGCCGGCGCAGACGGCCGCCACCTTCTGGAACAGGCTGGGGGCGCAGACATACCCGAGGGAACGGCCCGCGCCGCATATGGCGGCATAGACCAGCGACGCGTCGGCGGCCGCGGGCGGCACCAGCACATAGCCGATCCGCTCGCCCGGCAGGGACAGGGATTTGCTGAAGGAATAGCAGACCAGCGTATCGTCGTAGTAGCCGGGCAGCCAAGGCAGCGGCGCTCCCGTAAAGTTCAGCTCCCGGTACGGCTCGTCCGAGAGGAGCCAGATGGTGTGCCCCACCTCGGCCGACTTGCGCCTGAGCAGTCCGGCCAGCTTCGAGATGGTCTCGGCCGAGTAGACAGCGCCGGAAGGGTTGTTGGGGGAATTCACGATCACCGCCTTGGTGTGCGTGTCGATGGCGGCCTCCAGCGCGTCGAAATCGATCTGAAAACTCTCGATCTCGGGCGGGACCACGGTCATCTCCGCGCCCGCGCTCTCGATGAACACCTTATATTCCGGAAAAAACGGCGCAATCACCACGAACCGGTCCCCGGGGCAGGCGAGGGCATGGAAGCAGCAGCACAGACCGGCCGCGGCGCCCATGGTGAGATAGAGATTCTCGCCCGTATAAGCGGTGCCGAACCGACGGTTCAGATCGGCGGCCAGGGCGCTGCGGACGCCGGCGTCGCCCTGTGCGCTGGTATAGCCGTGGAGCGAAACGGCGTTCTCCTCCCGCAGCAGCCTCATGGCGGTGGCGTTGACGCACTCCGGGGCGGCGACGCTGGGATTGCCCAGCGAGAAGTCGAAGACATTCTCCGCCCCGATCTCCGCGATGCGGTTCCGTCCGTACTCAAAGAGCTCGCGGATCTCCGAGCGGGCGGTGCCCAGCGCCAGCATTCTTTCCGATAAACAGTTCATTCGGTTACCCTGCTTTCCGTAATCTTAGATTGCAACATTTTATCACTATAAAGTGAAAAAGAAAAGAGCGAGTTTCCCCCCGCCGCTTTAGCACTCGTTCTCGCAGAGTGCTAAGTTTACAATTTGGACATAATTCCCTCTAAATTTGTTCACGTCTGCACTTTATACTAAAAGCAAATGAAAATGCTTCAGAGAAGGAGTGAAGGTTCATGAACATGCAGAAATTTACCCAGAAATCCCTGGAGGCCGTCCAGAGCGCGCAGAGCATCGCCGGAGAATACGGCAACCAGCAGATCGAGCAGGCGCACCTGCTCTACGCCCTGCTGCAACAGGAGGGCGGTCTTATCCCCCAGCTGCTGACCGCCATGGGCGTGACCGTGCCCAGCTTCGACGCCGCCGTGAAAAACGAGCTTGGCAAGCTGCCCCGCGTCTCCGGCTCCGGCCGCGAGTCCGGGAAGGTCTATATCGCCGGCGACGTGGATAAAGCCCTGAATCAGGCCGAATCCATCGCCGCGTCCATGAAGGACGAGTATGTGTCGGTCGAGCACGTCTTCCTGGCGCTGATCGACGCCGCGAACAGCACGCTGAAATCCCTCTTCAAAACCTATCAGATCACCAAAGAGAGCCTGTTGAAGGCCCTTTCCTCGGTGCGGGGCAATCAGCGGGTCACCTCGGACAACCCCGAGGAGACCTATGACGCGCTGAAAAAGTACGGCACCGACCTGGTGGAGCGGGCGC
>CAZVHV010000354.1:0-1756 GCA_964627025.1 uncultured Oscillospiraceae bacterium
AAGGAACTCTTAGCCCGGCTTGAAAAGAA
Source organism: uncultured Oscillospiraceae bacterium (assembly GCA_964627025.1). GTDB lineage: Bacteria > Bacillota > Clostridia > Oscillospirales > Oscillospiraceae > JAEWRY01. The sequence goes on from CAZVHV010000354.1 coordinate 30, forward strand.
GAACGCTCCAAAACCTTACAACACAAGCCTCTTCGACAGATTGTCGTAACCAACGGACAGCTATCAAAAAACGATAGCTGTCTTTTTTCAATGTCCGTTTTTTGGGACATCATTTTTGGTAGACTGATACCGTGGGAAAAAAATTAACAAATTTTCTTTCCCTACCCCCTTGACGGAACAACTGTTCCGGGTGTATACTCTGAACAGTTGTTCCGGGAACCTTGTTCCGGCACAGCCGTTCCGCCCCAATCCACTCAAATCAAGGAGGTCGTAACAATGAGTACAAACCAGGAAAACAAAAGACCCGAAGACGGCCAGACCGCGCCAGTGACGATAGGCGACAAGGTTAGGTTCCTGCGCCAGTCTAAAAACATGACGCTCGCCGCCCTCTCCCGCTCCAGCGGATTGTCAGACCGCGCCATCCGCTACATTGAAAATAATGAACGGACTCCCGGTGTTGACGCTATCCGAAAGCTGGCTGCCGCCCTTGACGTCGGCACGGAATACTTTATGGAGGAAGAATTATTCCAACAGGAACTCCATAAGGAGGAGGTGCTTGCCCAGGCAAAGGAGAAGTATGGCTCCCGCGGCATGGCGCAGGCCCGCCAGGTGTACGAAAGCGCAAGAGCCCTTTACGCAGGCGGCCGCCTGAACGAAGACGAGCGTGACGCTTTCCGTGATCTGATGCTGGAGATGTTCTTCGACTCCAAGGAGGAGGCTAAGAAATACACTCCAAAGAAATACCGCCATACTTAACCTGCCCAGTGAAAGATACAATCGGACACAACAGCAGGTACATCCCCTTATTTTTCAGAAATGGAGGAGTGCCTCTTGATGGTTCCACAAGCGATTAGGATGGCGCAGAGCGCCTTTAAGAAATATAGAACCCGCGACCCGTATGAAATCATTGATGCCAGACACATCAAGCTTTGGCCTTTCGATCAGCCAGAGACTTTGCTCGGGGTCTACAAGGTTTGGAGCAGAACACAGTACATCGGTATCAATGACGGCGCTGACGATATTCAGCGGCTGACCGGCGTTCTCCACGAACTCGGCCATTCGCTGAACGACTATAAGGCAGCCGCTTCCGGGTTGGAGTTTAAAGATAATTTTGGACTTTTCAGTATGTCTACCGCTCCGATGGAGAATAGCGCAAACCTCACGGCAGCGGAATTATATATTGAGGATGATTTCATTCTTGACAAGATTTATTACAGACAGTATCAGCGTCTAGTCGCATATATCAACGCCCACATCGATCATTATCGGACAGACCGGGCAAAAATGCAGTTTGAAGATGAGCAGATGCAGGAGTTCTATGATTGTCACTCAGATATGCCCTCCTACGAGCAGTTGGCCGCTGATCTGGGCATCGACGTCGGCCTGGTGAAATTCAAGTTCAAGGCTTTAGGCTACAAGGACTATGAGCTTCCGAACATCCCGGAAACCAGGGCTGATTTCCTTCGGAATTGGCAAAGAGGGCCCGAATGGTGAACGAACAGCATTTACATGATAAAACCGTTGAGAGTGCCCAGTTCCTGCTTGACCAAGTGATCAGCTTTTTCAAGGATGATCCGTTTCTGACAAACTCAGAGAAGCTATCCCTCGTTTATGAACTTCGGGCGGCTCTCGATATCGCGGAACATGGTCTTCTCTCCGCTCCAGACCGTCCTTTCCATGTGGATGGGCATGAGGAGAGAATGGCCGCATTGAAACGCGAGATGGAA
>CAZVHV010000355.1:0-1755 GCA_964627025.1 uncultured Oscillospiraceae bacterium
CTGCGTCCTGCCGGTTGTAGTCCGGCGTGGTATAGGCCAGCTCTGCATGGGCCAGCTCTTTGGAGAGGCTCCGAAAGATGTCGTGGGCCTCCATGCCGCGGCGGACAAAGATCACGTCCTGTTCCCGGTCATAGAGCGCGCCCATGCTGTTCGGAAGCTCATCCACGCCCTGGATCTGCACAGGGGAGCGGTGGATCAGGGCAGCGATCAGCTGACGGTCATCCCGGACCGGTTTCGGGCGCTGCCGGGGCTTTGCCGTGGTCTGGGAGATGTCAAAGACATGCTTTACGTTAAAGCCGGTACCGATGCTTCCGTCCGCGCGCTCATAGCTTCCTCCCGGCTCCAAAATCTTGATATGGGTCTCGTCTTTGCGGATGGACGCGCCCATGTCCTTCCAGGCGTCAAAGTCTTTCAGCTGGGTAGCCATCGGTTTTTGCGCCAGCACCAGCAGTGTGTTGGTGGCGGTATAATGGATGAGGCGGGCCTTCACGTCCAGGAACGCCTTGTAGCGTTCGCCGTCCGTGCTGACCTCCCTTGTGGTCTCATCCGCCAGGGCATAGACCTCATCCCGCTCCGCCTGCTTCTTTTCGGCCCAGGCGTCCTTGTCGAAGTTCTTTTCCTCCATCTCCGGGCGGCCATTGGCTTCAAACAGATCATCAAAGCTGCTCATAAGATTTACCTCGCTTTCGTTTTATTCTTTTTCTTTCGCTGTGGCTGTTTGTGTTCGGTCACTTTAGACGTACCTGCCTTCGGGGACCGCTCCGGGTTTTTTCGGACCGGTTCATCCTTCTTTTCCTGGCGGCTGGCCCTGATCTCCCGCAGCTCCTCGCGGACGGAAGGACGGGCCTCCGCCTTCTTAGAAGTACCCTCGCCGGTTCTTGCTTGCTTCCCGGAGGTAGGCGCGGACGGAGGGGATTTTTCCGTCCTCGCCGCGGAGGGGTTTGGGGATTCCCGTTCCTTCTTTTTTACCGGCGCGCCCATGAGGTCGTCCAGCAGGCGCTCCCCGGCGTCCTTTTCCGGCCTTTCCTGCTCCGGCACTGCCGGGGCCTTGTCCCTGCGGGACTGCTCCACCTCGTGTTTGATGGAAGCGGCGTCCACCGTCGCCATCTTGAACCGCTCCACGATCCGGTTGATCTTGGAAGCGTCTTCGGCGCGGCACATGATGTCCACCAGACCGTCCGGCGTTGGCTCCGTTCCCTTTAAGGCGCAGTAGACGACACCGTACCGTTTTGCCTCCTTGGTAAACTGCTTTAAGTGTTCCTCCCCGACGGAGAATACCTTGAGTTCCTTGCCGGATTTCAGCATGGCAGTCAGCCGCTGGTGTCCGGCGATCTTGTTCTTGTCCCTGTTTTTCATGATGGTATAGAGGGCTGCGGCAATGTTCTTGGCGGCTGTACCGGTCAGCTTTAAGACCACTTCCGTACCCTCAAGGCTGAGTCTTACGACCTGTTCAGCCGCGTCGCCTGATCCATTCATCGCGTTTCGTCTCCTTTCCTTTGGTTTTTTCTTCTGCCTCGATGGTATTCAGCTTTTCGCTCATTACGCCGGAGCGCACGGCAATGTCATCGCATAGGCGAACCTCCTTCCTGAGCCCTTTCAGCTCTGCCGTGAGCGCGGCGATCTGTTCCTTGACCTGGGCGAGCGTGTCATCATCCGACTTCACAGCGACGGTGCGCTGCTTCCTGTAGAGAGCTTTCCGCTCATCGGTCACGGCCTCGATCCGCGCTGTCAGCGTGTCTTTATAGGAAGAAAGCT
>CAZVHV010000356.1:0-1754 GCA_964627025.1 uncultured Oscillospiraceae bacterium
GCCTTTCAAAAAAAAACACACTGTTCAGATCCGATTTCCGGGGCGCGGGCGCGTACCGGAACTAAATCCCGCCGGTGGTCGGGAACCTTGCCTCACGCGCCGAGTTTTTAACGGCCTACACCCCTTACCAGGCAGAGATCAGCCAGGGGCTGCTGCAGGCCATGTTCGAATACCAGACCATGATCTGCGAACTGACCGGGATGGACGCTTCCAACGCCTCCGTATACGACGGCGCGGCCGCCGCATGCGAGGGCGTTTTTATGTGCGCGCGCGGCGGCGTGAAAAGGGTCCTGGCGCCGGACTGCGCGAATCCCCGGACGCTTGGCGTGCTGCGCGGATATCTTGACTCCCGCGGCATTGAGCTGTGCGTCTTTCCCAATACGGACGGGCGGATCGATCCGCAAAGCCTCGCGGACAGGATGGAGGACGACGTTTTCGCCGTTTATTTCGAACAGCCCAATTTTTTCGGACAGATCGAGGATGCGGCGGCTGTCTGCGGGACCGCGCATGCGAACAATGCCAAAGCGGTGATGGGCGTGAATCCGGTCGCGATGGCCCTTTTCCAGTCCCCGGGCGAGGCAGGCGCGGACATTGCGGTGGGGGAAGGGCAGCCCTTGGGAATGCCCCTTTCATTCGGCGGCCCCGGCCTCGGTTTCATGGCGTGCAGGGCCGGACTGATGCGCAGCCTGCCCGGACGGATCGTCGGGCAGACAATGGATATGGAAGGGAAGACGGCGTACGTTCTCACCCTGCAGGCGCGCGAACAGCATATCAGGCGCGAAAGAGCGGCCAGCAACATCTGCTCCAACGAGGCGCACTGCGCGCTGACCGCCGCCGTATACCTTTCCGCCATGGGCCGGCAGGGGCTTTGCGAGACGGCGCGCAACTGCCTGGCCAACGCGCATTATCTGGCGGGGAAGATCGCCCGCATAAAGGGGTTCGACCTTATATATAAGGGCTTTTATTTTCATGAATTCGTGACCGCCTGCCCGGTGGACGCGGAAGGACTGATGCGTTCCCTGGAGGCCCATGGGATCCTGGGCGGCCTGCCGCTCGAAGGGAACAGGATTCTTTGGTGCGCCACCGAGATGAATACAATCGAAGAGATGGACGATCTTGCCCGCCTGCTTCAAGAGGAGGCGTAATGAAGCTGATCTTTGAAAAAAGCAGGGAGGGACGGCGCTGTTCGGCCCCGCCTCCCACCGAGGCGCCAGGCGTTGATATTCCGCAGGCGTACGCGCGGAAAACCGCGCCCCGGCTGCCCGAGGTCGCCGAGGTCGGCTTGGCGCGGCATTACACGGAACTGTCCCGTTATGCGTACGGTGTGGACAGCGGGTTTTACCCGCTCGGGTCCTGCACCATGAAATACAACCCAAAAATGAACGAGGCGGCCGCCTGCCTTCCCGGTTTTCGCGATCTGCATCCTCTGCAGGGGGCGCCCGCCGCGCAGGGCGCGCTGGAATTGATGGCGGACCTTTCGGACGCCTTATGCGAGATCACGGGCATGGACGCCTTTTCCATGCAGCCCGCCGCGGGCGCGCAGGGAGAATGGACGGCGCTCCGCATGATCCGCGCGTATCACCGGAAAAGAGGGGACGATGCCCGGAACTGCGTGCTGGTGCCCGATTCCGCGCATGGTACCAACCCGGCCAGCGCCGCGATGGCCGGGTTTAAGGTGGCGAGCGTGCCTTCCGGCCCGGACGGGACGCTGGACATTGACGCGCTCGGGGACCTCGCGGGGTAAGACACCGCCG
>CAZVHV010000357.1:0-1746 GCA_964627025.1 uncultured Oscillospiraceae bacterium
AGGAAGGCATTCATCTGATCCTTTTGTGGTTCGGCAGTTGGAAGAACGGCATCATGAGCTACTGCCCCTCCTGGGTCAAAACGCAGACCAAGCGTTTTGAACGGGCGCGCTCCGCCGATGGCACTCCGCTGCTGAACCTGACCTGTCACTGCCGTGCAAACGTGGAGGCGGATGCACGGGCGTTCGGACAGCTTTGCAAAGTGGTAAAGGAATATGATGAGGATATTGGTACGGTGCTGGGCTTTCAGGTGGAAAATGAGTCCGGCCAGTGGCTGGGCGCGCGTCGTGATTTCCATCCCGAGGCTACGAAGGCCTTTGAAAGCGCTGTGCCCATGGAACTGCTTGATTACCTGGACGCACACAGGGATGGGCAGGCGTATTGCCGCTGGCTAAAGGCGGGCGGCAGGCGTGAGGGCAATTGGGTGGAAGTGTTCGGCCGATTTGGCGCTGAGGCGTTTTCCGCCTGGACAGTAGCTTGCTATATCGACGAGGTCGCAGCAGCCGGCAAAAAGGCCTATGATATCTTAATGTATGTCAATGTTGCCCTGGATGGTCTGAGCAAGGGTGAGGATTTTGAAGTCCCCGGCTTGAGTTATTTTGCCGGAGGGCCGGTGCCGAAGGTGCGAGATATCTGGTATGCCGCACTCAAGCATATAGATGCCGTGTGTCCTGATGATTACAAAAAGGAGACCTATCGCCACCGCGAGGCCCTGGAAGCCTATGCCAATCCAGAGCGTGGCTGGCCGCTGTACGTGCCGGAGTCCGGCCTGGAGTCTGTCAATACCACGCACATGCTCTACGCCGCGGCGGAGCTGGGAGCCATTGGCTATCACATTTTCGGTGTGGAGAGCTGTCTGGATCGACAGGGCCAGCTGCTCCCCGAAGCGGAAGGTGCCGCACATTCGTTCCTGATGATGAAGAACATCGCGCCGCTGCTGCTCCGCCACCGGGGAGAGCAATGCGTACACGCGATCTTCCAGTATACGGGGGAAACCAGTATGATGCTGGAGCTTGAAAACTGGAAATGCTTTGCCTCCTTCGTTGGCTTAAAGTCGTACAATTGGGGCAATGTTGGTGCGGATTTCCGTCATCCGCAGATGAACCGCGGCATCAGCGCAGACGAAATGGATTATGTCGCCGAAAAGGGACGGGCGGTTTTGATCCAGACCGGAGAGGACGAGTTCTATGCCGTCGGTCATGGTTGCCATCTGTTCTTCAATGAGTATGAGCCCTTGGATGGTTCGTTGCCCGTTAACTTGCTTAATCCAACGCTGCAGGTTACCACGACAGATTATATCGAGGTGACGGAAGGCCACTTTGATGCTGATGGTGCCTATGTGGCGGATCGTGTGCGCAGCGGCGATGAGAGCTGGCGCGGCGTATGGCTCGCGGCGGATTGCGGCGTCGTCCGTTTTGTTCTGCACCGTGCTGACAGGTGAAAAGGTATAAAACCGAAGAGCAGACCTGCTGGCTGCAAGCTTGTAGCGGATAATACAAAAAAAGAAAGGTGGAATCAACGAATGCTGCCCGAAAAAATGAAGGCGCTTGTCGCCCACGGCCCCGGGGAGTATGCCCTTGAAACCATACCAGTTCCCGTCCCAGGCTTTGGTGAAATGCTGATCAGGGTTGAAGCCTGCGGAATCTGCGCGGGAGATGTCAAAGCGAGCCATAAATCTGCCCGTTTCTGGGGCGGAGACGGCATGCCTGGCTACTGTGAGCCGCCGTTTATCCCCGGCCACGAGTTTG
>CAZVHV010000358.1:0-1742 GCA_964627025.1 uncultured Oscillospiraceae bacterium
TTTCTGCAACGGAAAGGCGGTGCGCTCATGGCACGCAAGGTACTCATCGTCGAGGACGACGGAAACATCGCGGAGCTGCTGCAGCTCTACCTGAAAAAAGAGGGCTTCGATACCATGGTGGCCGGAGACGGCGGCAAGGGCCTGGAGCTTTTCCATACCTTTCATCCCGACCTCGTGCTGCTGGACATCATGCTGCCGGTGATGGACGGCTGGGCCGTCTGCGAAAAGATCCGGGAGACCGATAAGACGCCCATCATCATGCTCACCGCCAAGGGCGAGACCCTGGACAAGGTCACCGGCCTTGAGATGGGCGCCGATGATTATATCACCAAGCCCTTCGAGATGAAGGAAGTCCTGGCCCGCATCCACGCCGTCCTGCGCCGCTTCGGCGAGGAGGAGAGCGGGGAGAAAAAGCTCACCTTCGACAAGCTCGTTATCAATCTGGACTCCTACGAGCTGCTGGTGGACGGGAAGCGGGTGGATACGCCGCCCAAGGAACTGGAGCTTTTGTACCATCTGGCAGCCTCGCCCAACCGCGTGTTTACCCGCAACCAGCTTCTGGACGAGGTGTGGGGCTTCGACTATTTCGGTGACTCGCGCACCGTGGACGTCCACATCAAGCGTCTGCGTGAAAAGCTGGAAAACGTCAGCGACCGGTGGTCGCTCAAAACGGTCTGGGGCGTGGGCTATAAGTTTGAGGTGATCAACCCTTAGCCCCCGGACGGCCATATGATCCGCGGCGTGCCCGGCGGCGGACGGGGAAGGGAGTGGGCGGCCATGAAAAGTATGTATAAGCGCCAGTTCCTCCTGATGGCGGGCATGGTGCTCATTTCGTTCGCCCTGCTGGGCACCGCCTTCATGATCCTCTCCTACCGCTATATCCTGCAGGAGAAGCAGGACTCCATGGAGCGCAACGCCTCCTATATCTCGGTCTACACCGGCGCCGCCCTGATGGAGGGCATGGACATCCGTTCGGAAAACTTCCGGGCCTATGTCTCCTCGGTGGCCATGATCTCCGACGCCTATATCATCCTCTGCGAGAACAACGGCGAGGTGGTCTACGCTTCCGACCGGGGCCAGTTCTCCAACGTCACCGGCTCCTATCTGCCCGCCTGGGCGGTGAATCAGGTGCAATCCAGCGGATCGTACACCGGGATCACCGCGTTCAACGGCTTTTTCCCGGAAAACCGCTATGTGGCGGGCACGCCCATCGTCACCCAGGTGCGGGCGGTGAGCGCCGACGGGATCCAGACCGAGCGGATCGTCCGGGGCATCGTCTTCGTGGCGGCGGACACCTCCAGCATCATGGAGCTGTGGCGCGCCTTTGCCACCATCTTTTTCTTCACTTCGGTGGTGGTCATGATCATGGCCTTCATCATCAGCTCGGTGACCACCCTGCGGCTTACCCGGCCGCTTCAGGAGATGTCCGACGTCACCTATAAATTTGCCCATGGGGACTTCGAGGCGCGGGTGATCGGCTACGAGAACCGCAACGACGAGATCGGGGAACTGGCGCACGCCTTCAACGACATGGCCGAATCGCTGGGGAAGGCCGAGGCCAGGCGCAGCGAATTTGTGGCGAATATCTCCCATGAGCTCAAAACGCCCATGACCACCATCGCCGGTTTTGCCGATGGCATCCTGGACGGCGCCATCCCGCCCGAACGGGAGCGCGACTCCCTCCAGGTCATCTCTTCGGAAACCAGGCGGCTTTCCCGGCTGGTGCGCCGGATGATGGATCT
>CAZVHV010000359.1:0-1741 GCA_964627025.1 uncultured Oscillospiraceae bacterium
GGTCAAAGGCGGCAATGAGGTCGGGGATGCGGACTCGCCGTTTCATATCAGCACGGTAGTCTTCGACGATCTGCCCTCGGTGCATCATGACGATGCGGTCGGGCAGGTCCACGGCCTGCTGCATGGAGTGGGTGACCATCAGTGCGGTAAGCTTTTCCTGGTCGATGATCTGTTTGGTGAGTTCCGCGACCTTGGCCGCGCTTTTCGGATCGAGGGCGGCGGTGTGTTCATCGAGAAGCAGCAGTTTCGGCCGCAGCCAGGTGGCCATGAGCAGGGTGAGCGCCTGTCGCTGGCCGCCGGAGAGGCTGCCGATGGGATTGTCCAGGCGCTCTTCCAGTCCCATCTTGAGGGCGCTCACCTTGTCGGCGATCGCCTGCCGGACTTTGCGGGTGACGGCGGCAGCCAGGGTGCGCCGCTGGCCGCGATGCATCGCCAGCACGATATTTTCGGCAATGGACATCTCGGCTGCGGAACCGGCGAAGGGGTTCTGAAAGACGCGGCCGATGAGGGCCGCCCGGCGGAATTCCGGCCAGCCCGTAATATCGCGATCGTCCAGGAAGATGCGGCCCCGGTCCGGTTCAAAGGTACCGGCCACGGCATTGAGCAGCGTACTCTTTCCAGAGCCGTTGGTGCCGATGATGGCGGCAAAGCTGCCTTCGTCAAGTTCGAGGCTCACCTTGCGCAGCGCCCGCACCTCATTGGGCGTATTTGGGAAAAAGGTTTTCGACAGAGCTTCAATTTTCAGCATGACGCACCCCTCCGGTGAACTTCTTGGACAGGGATCCCAACCATTGTGGAGCCACGAGGGCGACAAAAACAAAGAGCGCCGTCACCAGCTTCAAGTCGTTGGGATTGAGTCCCCAGCGCAGGGCAATGGCTATGAGCAGGCGGAAAAGAATGGTGCCCAGGATGGCTCCGGTGATGGTCATCCCGATACCGGAACGTCCCACCAGCGCCTCACCAATGATAATGCTGGCCAGCCCCCAGACCATCATGCCAATCCCCATCTGCACATCGGTAAAACCTTGATATTGAGCCAGAAGTGAGCCGGAAAGGGCGACCAGAGCGTTGGCAAGCGCCAGTCCGAAAACGATCATACGATGATGATCGACACCTTGTGCCCGCACCATCTGGGCGTTGTTGCCCGCGGCCCGCAGCGCGGTCCCGAAGTGAGTGAGTAAAAAACGCTGCAGCAGAAAGCCGATGACCGCAACCACCAGCGCCGCAGAAAGAAAGAGCGCCACATCCATCAGCGGCACGAGCCAGCCGAGGATACTGATCTTGGCGGCGCTCCCGGTCATCTGGGAGAGCAGAGTCTCCATACCGCTGGCAAAGCTTCTGACATCGAGCAAAGGGATATTGCTGCGTCCCATAAGGCGCAGGTTAATGGAATAGAGCGCCGTCATCATCAGAATTCCGGAGAGGATCTCCTGAATCTTAAAGCGGGTATGGAGCAGACCGGTGATCATCCCTGCAGCCCCCCCTGCGAGAAAAGCCATCACGGCCGCCAGCCAGGGAGACCAGCCCTGAACAATCAACAACGCGGTGATGGAAGCGCCGAGGGTGATGCTGCCGTCGACCGTGATATCCGTGAAGCGTATCATTCGAAAACTGATGAGCATGCCCAGAGACAGCAGCGCGAGGATCAGGCCCATGGTGAAAGCGCCAAATACCAGACTCATGATAACACCTCCGGGTTCTGAACCGGTGCGCTCCAGCATGCGCCGCGAATCAAAGCGCT
>CAZVHV010000360.1:0-1727 GCA_964627025.1 uncultured Oscillospiraceae bacterium
CTGATCCATCGCTATAGAAAATCTGTTTTTATGCAAAAGCTGGGCGATTCCTTTGCCGGGATCGCCTTGGACCGGCTCTTTGCGGCGCTGCTGCCGCTGGTGGCGGTCAAAATCTACGGCGCAACGGTTTATGGGGAATTCACGTATTATTTTTCCATGGCCATGATGGCCTCGGTCTTTGCCCAAATGGGGCTGCCCAACGGACTGATTTTTTTTATGCCCCGCAACGGCAACCGTTATGTGAGCGGCAGTTTTTTGTTGTCCGGAGGACTGAGTCTTCTGATCGGACTGGGGCTTTGGATCAGCAAGCCTGAGATCCTTCCATACATACCGCTTCTCATCCTGATCAGCGTCAACCACCTGTTCTTCTCCTTGCATCGCTACCGGCAGGATATCCGTTCCTATTATGTGATGGATGTGTTCCTTCGCCAGGGCCTCATCGGCCTGCTTCTCTTTGCGCTGAGCGGCCTTCCGCTGGACGATAAGATCCTGATCTCTTACTTTTGGGGTTACCTGGCGGCATCCCTGGCGATGGCCTGGGTAAACCGAAAGCACTTTTCAGGCGTGGCCGTCGACAGGGAGCTGATCAGCTACTCGATCCCCCTCATGTTTACCGCTTTCATGAACAGCATGATCAGCCACATAGACGCCGTGATGATCGGTGACATGATCGGCAAGGAAGCCGTCGGCGTCTATGCCATTGCCGCCAGTCTTGCCACGGTGCCCTCGTATCTGCTGCGGATCTTGAACACGGTCTATGTGCCCCAGCTGAGCAGGTATTTTTCGGAAAACAGGCTGGAGGAGTTCAAGCGCTCCTACATCCTGTCCTCCCGGATCCTTGGCGCCTGCGCTCTGGTGATCGTTGGCGTGCTTGTTCTTGCTGACCGATGGATCCTGGGCTTTTTCGGCCCCGAGTTTCTCGCGGCGGAAAACGTGATCCTTTACCGCGGTCTGGGTCAGGTGGTGAACAGCGGCGTGGGCAGCGCCTGGTTCGTCATTTCCATGAGCGGCAAACCCCGTTACAATATGTACGGGATGGGTCTGGCGGCCCTGCTGAACGCAGTGATGAATTGGATGCTCATCCCTGTTATGGGCATCGACGGCGCCGCCCTGGCCAGCATGGCCGCCGTGATATTCACCAATCTGCTGGCCTACATCATTGTGAAAAGAATGTATCACGTCAAGGTTTATGGTATATTTTAAGAAGCGCATGACTCTCTGTGATACCGTGAAGGGACCCGGGATGAAACCCATTGTACTGAATGAATGCCTTGAAGTGATGAAGGAAGCCGCCCGGGAAGCGGGCGCGGCGATCCTTGCCGTTTACGATACTGATTTTAGAGTGGAACACAAAGCTGATGATTCTCCTTTGACGCTGGCCGACCGACAAGCCAACGAGATCATCCTGCCTCATCTGGCCCGGGCTTTTCCCGATGTGGCTGTTCTATCAGAGGAATCCCGGGACGACCGCAACAGACTAAAGGAACGATATTGCTTTATCGTGGATCCTTTGGACGGCACGAAGGAATTCGTAAACCGGAACGGCCAGTTCACCGTGAACATCGCGCTGGTCTGCGAGGGCAGCTCTGTCGCGGGCGTCATCTTTGTGCCGGTGACAGGTAAGATGTATTACGCAGCCCAAGGCCTTGGGGCATTTTTGCAGGAATTTCCGGAAAGCGAGCCCCGGCGGCTTCAAGTATCAACGCGTCTTTCGGATCTGGTCTGGG
>CAZVHV010000361.1:0-1723 GCA_964627025.1 uncultured Oscillospiraceae bacterium
TCCCGCACTGATCCTGGACGGGGACGCGTGCGACCGCCGCAACGCCCAGACCGGACAGATGGAGACCCGCCTGCAGGCGTTCCTCGAAATGTTGGAGAAAAAATGATGATTGGTTATTGTTGCAAGTACACGCCCATCGAGTTGTTTTACGGATTCGGCGAAACGCCGCATCTGGTCTCTCCCGCGCCGCAGAACGTGCAGGAGGATGCCGTGCATCCGAATTTGTGCAGCTATGCCAAAGCGGTATACGGCGGCTGCGTGCAGGACGACGTCCGCAGGATCGTACTGACCAACTGCTGCGATTCCCTCAAGCGGATATCCGACGTGACGCGGGACCGGATGGATTTCCACGCCCTTTTGAGCCTGCCGCGGGTGGTCACGCCCGAATCCATACGGATGTACGCCGGCGAACTCGTCCGGTTCATCCGCAGCTACGAAGAAGTTTCGGGCGTCCGGTTCGACGCGGACGCATTCAGGCGCGCGATTGCCGCCGCGGGCAAGGATACTCTTTCAGGCCGGGCCCATATCGTCCTTCTGGGCGCGCGGATGCCCGCGCAGCTTCTGGAAGTCCTGAACGGTTTATCCCCGCTGCCCGTCCGGGACCTGACCTGCACGGGACAAGCCCGGTCTTTCGGCGCGCCGCCCCAAACGGAAAACAGAAGCGAACTGATGGAATGGTACGCCGGAGAACTGCTGGCCTTTACTCCCTGTATGCGGATGCAGGACGCGGAAGGCCGGCGCGCCTTCTGGGCAGGTCCGCATACGAAAGGGATCGTCTACCACACCATCAAGTTCTGCGACTACTACGGCTTCGAATACGCCGGATTGAAAAGCGGAACGGATCTTCCCGTCCTCAAGCTGGAGACGGATTACACCGGCGCGGCGGACGGCCAGCTTAAGACGCGCATCCAGGCGTTTTTCGAGTCGATGGGAGTGTCAAAAGACGCGCCCCGGCAAAAAGCCCGGCCCGCCCAAGCGGGCAAAATATTTGCGGGCATAGACTCGGGCTCCACCTCCACCGACGCGGTGCTTTTAAGCGAAGACCTTCGCGTCCTGGGCTACAGCATTCTGCCCACCGGCGGACGTCCGGTGGACGGCGCGAACGCTGCGCTTGCGGACGTTCTTTTAAAATGCGGGCTTACGGAAAAAGACATTGCGGACATGGTCGCCACCGGGTACGGGCGCAACGCGGTGGGCACGGGCCGGCCGGTGACCGAGATCACCTGCCACGCGAAGGGCGCGTTTTTTCTGGACCCGCGGGTGCGGACCATCATTGACATCGGCGGACAGGACAGCAAGATCATCAAGGTGGATGAAAAAGGCAATGTCGCCGATTTTTCCATGAACGACAAATGCGCGGCCGGCACCGGCCGGTTTCTGGAAATGATGGCAAACACCCTTGGGATGGGGCTTGAAGAATTTGCCCGTGCCGGGCTCAAATGGGAGGAAGACATCAAGATATCCAGCATGTGCAGCGTGTTCGCGGAATCCGAAGTCATCAGCCTCGCCGCCCGGAATAAAAAAATGCCGGACATCGTCCACGGCATCAACGCTTCCATCACGGCGCGCATCTTCGCCATGATCTCCCGCCTCGCCTGCGCTCCCCGATACATGATGACCGGCGGGGTCGCAAAAAACAAAGGCGTTACGACGGAGCTTATGAGAAAATTGGGGGAAGAGGTCATCCTGCCGGACGAACCGCAGATCTGCGGCGCGCTTGGCG
>CAZVHV010000362.1:0-1723 GCA_964627025.1 uncultured Oscillospiraceae bacterium
GCGATTTATACGGCCGTACAGGCGGGCAACTGGGAGTTGGCCTATAGCTGGATGGGGATCATTGTGAGCATTTCCTTCGTGACCATCGTACTCATGAACGCATGGGGCCGGTACGGCACGCGGTACAGAAGGGAAACGGAAAAAGAATGGCACTGACGGTCGACATTGAAAAGAAACTGAAAGGTTTTCGCTTGACAAGCAAGTTTGAAGCGGGGGACGAGACCCTTGCGATCCTGGGCGCTTCGGGCTGCGGAAAGAGCCTGACGCTGAAATGCATTGCGGGCGTGGAGAAACCCGACCGCGGGTATATCGAGCTGGACGGGCGCGTGCTGTTCGACAGCAAGCGGGACGTCGACCTTCCCGCGAGGAAGAGGGGCGTGGGATACCTGTTCCAGGATTACGCGCTGTTTCCCAACATGACGGTGGAGGAAAACATCGGCTGCGGTATTCGCAGGGGCCGGGACAAGGCTGCGGAGGTCAGGGATAAGATCGGCGCGTTTTATCTGGAAGGGCTGGAGAAAAAGTATCCTTCCCAGTTGTCCGGCGGGCAGAAGCAGCGGGTGGCGCTCGCGCGCATGCTGGCCAGCAATCCCAAAATGATTATGCTGGACGAGCCCTTCTCCGCGCTGGACAGTTTTTTGAAATGGCAGCTTGAGCAGGAGATATTATCCCTGCAGGAGAATTTTTCCGGAAGCATCCTTTTCGTATCCCACAACCGGGACGAGGTGTACCGGCTCTGCGACCGGGTGGCGGTGATGGAGGACGGGACGACGCAGGAAGTGCTGGGGAAAAGGGAGATGTTCGCCGACCCGAAGACGCTTTCCGCGACATTGCTTTCCGGATGCAAGAACATATCCGCCGCGCAAAAAATAGGGGAGCGCACCTTGTTTGCAAAGGACTGGAACATGCGGCTTGAGGCTGCGGCGAATGTGCCGGACGACCTTGCATATGTGGGCTTTCGGGCGCATTTTTTTGAAGTGGCAGAGGAGATGGGACCGAATACGGTGGAATGCGAAGTCACCCGGGTGGTGGAGGACATGTTTTCCATCATCGTGATGGCCCGTTCCCACGGCGGCGCGGAAGGCAACGCGCGGTCCTACCTGCGCTACGAACTGGGGAAGGACCAGTGGGCGAAACTGAACGAGCCGAAAAAACTGCTGCTCCGGATGCCGGCAGAACAGTTGATTCTGATGAGATAGGGCGGGATTGGACGATGAAAGAAGGGCAGATGATGAAAGAAAATAAATGGCGCGCCGTGATTATTACGTCCAGCGACATGGGGTACGCGGGAGAGCGGGAAGACGCGAGCGGCGACCTGCTGGAAGAGACTTTGAAAAAAGAAGGTTATGAGATCGCAAGCCGGACCATTTTGCCGGACGACCAGAAGATGCTGGAAGCCGAACTGAAACGTCTGTGCGACGGCGGAGAATGCGACGTGGTTTTCACCACCGGCGGGACAGGGCTTTCGCCCCGCGACGTGACGCCCGAGGCGACGATCGCGGTTGCGGACCGGATGGTTCCGGGCATCCCCGAGGCCATGCGGGCGTACAGCATGCAGTTTACCCGGCGCGCGATGCTCAGCCGGGGGATATCTGCCATCCGGGGACGCACGCTGATCGTCAATCTGCCGGGCAGCCCCAAGGCTGTTAAGGAGTGCCTGGAAGCGGTATTATGCGAACTGCCGCACGGCATATCCGTTTTGCGCGGAAACGCGGGGCACTGC
>CAZVHV010000363.1:0-1723 GCA_964627025.1 uncultured Oscillospiraceae bacterium
TGATGGACCTTTCTGCTCCTGCCGCTAGCCGCCTTTGCCATCAGCCTTCCTTCCGGGCCTGTGCGAGCATGTTGATGACCATGACCGAGTAGCGGTCGATGTCATCCACGAGGCCGTCCGCCTTTGAGGTCAGGAACGAGTGTATGATGAGCTGCGGGATGGCCACGATGAGGCCGAACGCCGTCGTGTTCATGGCCATGGCGATGCCGCTGGCGAGGATGCGGCCCTTGGCCTCCGGGTCCGCCGCGGAGACGGCGGCGAACGCCTGGATCAGCCCGAAGATCGTGCCGAGCAGGCCCACCATCGTGGACACGTTGGCAAGCATAGCGAGGTAGCCCGTGCGGGCGCTGATCCTGGGCAGTTCGGCGAGGGCCATCTCGTCGACGGCGTTCTGGATGTCCCGCTCGGTGCCCCTGTAGTTGCGCAGAGCCGACTCGATTATCCTGGCCAGAGGTGCGTCCTCCTCGGCGGATGCAGCTATGGCGCCCTCGATGCTGCCCTTGCGGATGAGGTCGGCTATGCGGGCCATGAACTCCTCGGGCTTGATGTTGGCCTTGAAGAAGAGGAAGACCGACCTCTCGACCGCGATGGCCAGACCGGCCGCCAGGAAGAGCAGGATGGGCCACATCGCGAATCCGCCCTCGCGGAAGAACTTCGCGACCTGGGACAACAGGCCTGGCGAGGTAACTTCGGCTTCCGCCCCGGTGGAGTCGGCCGCGGCCGTGGTATCGGCTTCAGCAATGCCGGCCGTATCGGGATCGGCTATGGGTTCGACTGCCGCGGAGTCTGCCGCCGTCGAGTCCGATGCTGCGGTGGAGTCTACAGCAGCGCTGTCCGGAACGGTCGCGGTCTGCGCGAGCGCCGTGCCGCTCGAGAGGGAGAGCACTGTCACGAGCACGGTCAAGAGGGAACGAGGCATCAACGGTCTCCTCTCTGGGCGACCTGGTCTACATGCCGACCAGGTCTAGGACTAGATTTCCGGCCAGGCCCAGCCCGGCGATCACGCCGAACACGAGGCCCTCCTCGTCATCACCTTCCGAATACTGCAGGGCGGAGAGCCCGCCGAATGCGGCGACGGCTCCGTATCTGAGATACCATGGCAGGTTGGCGATCCTCTGGCTGGCGCCGAACGTTGGCTCGTCCGCGAAGGCACCGGGATATACCGGCCTGATCCCATCAGAGATGAAGCTCCTGTCCAGGAGCACGGTGCTGAGGCTCGGAGTGCTCTTCAGTATGAGGAACATCGCCTGCGGAGTCCGCAGTTCGCCCTGGATGGTGATCTCCTCGAGGATGAGCCTGCCCTCTTCGAGATGGGCATCCTGCGCGGACGCCGGGCGCACCGCCGGGATGGCCAGCAGGGCCAGCAGGGCCAGACCGGCGCGCATGGCCGGCATCAGATCACTCCCGCGAGCCGGATGGGGCCCGGCACCTGACCGGCATGCATCCACGAGACAGGCTGGGGCTCCCCGGCGCCGGTCGAATCCGGTGCCGCTGTGGAATCCTGGGGCGCCGTGGTGTCGGGGGGAGGAGGAAGGGGCGCGTAGCCCGGCAGGCCGAGGGCGGCTGCTGTGCCTGGAGCGAGCAGCTCGAGATGATCGGCCGCCTTCGTCACCCATTCGTTGTCGATGCTCGAGCTCACGGCCTTCTCAACGGCGGTCTGGTACACCTGCAGGGCCTTCTGGATGTAGCTCTCCATCACGGGCATGAGCTGGTCGTAGAAGGC
>CAZVHV010000364.1:0-1714 GCA_964627025.1 uncultured Oscillospiraceae bacterium
CAAAAACGTGTTTGGGCTGCGCGGCCTGGCCGCCTTGCGCCAATGCCAGCGCGGTCTGCGCCACTTCTTTGGATCCGACGCCTTTGATTGCCGACGTTTCGACGACCGGGCAGCCCAGCGCCTCGGACAGCTTTTTCATGTCGATGACGTCGCCGCTCTTTTGCACGACGTCGATCATGTTCAGCGCCACCACCACCGGCAGGCCCAGCTCGGTCAGCTGCGTGGTCAGATACAGGTTGCGCTCGATATTGGAACCATCCACAATGTTCAGGATGACGTCCGGTTCGTCGCCTGTCAGATAGTTCCTCGCCACGACCTCCTCCGGCGTGTATGGCGACAGCGAGTAGATGCCGGGCAGGTCCTGAATGATCACGTCCCTGTGGCCTTTGAGCCTGCCCTCCTTCTTCTCAACGGTCACGCCCGGCCAGTTGCCCACGTATTGCGTGCTGCCGGTCAGATCGTTGAACATGGACGTTTTTCCGCTGTTGGGATTGCCCGCCAGCGCGATGCTGATTGCCATGTACCTCTCCTCCAATCCAATGGTTAGCCTATGCTAACTCAATGTGATAAAAATATGCCGCCGCTTCAGCTTACCTCCACCATATCGGCGTCCGCCTTGCGCAACGACAATTCATAGTTGCGCACGTTCACTTCGATGGGATCGCCCAACGGCGCGACCTTGCGCACCAAAATGCTCACGCCCCTGGTGATGCCCATATCCATGATGCGGCGCTTGATGGCGCCCGTTCCGTGCAATGCGACCACCGTAACGCTCTGGCCCGGTTTGATGTCCTTCAACGTCTTCATAGTATAACGCCTCCTAAACCAATATCCTGTTTGCCATCGTCCTGTCCAGCGCGACGCGCGTGCCCTTGACGTCCAAAATCATGTTGCCGCCAAATTCGCACACGACGCACACGCGCTCTCCCACTACAAAGCCGAGGCTGGCCAAATGCCGGCCCGTCTCGTCTCTGCCTGTGATCTTCTTGATGGTGTTGCGCTCGCCCTGCCTTGCCATCGTCAAAGGCATCATCGTCATTCCCTTCCAATTAGCCAATGCTAACTATCTGGCAAACAAAATTGTTAGCATTGGCTAACACCTGCGTAAAGTGTACCATCCCTCCGTTTCGATGTCAATAGCATTCGCCAAGTTTTATCGTGGTCCGTATGAAATCCAAACCGGCGGATTCTGCGAGTATGGAAAAGGCGCCGCCGTCCGGCAGCGCCCCAATGCGATCCGTATCGCTATTTCAAATAGCTCCCCATCGCGCCGCTGTCCTTGAGCACCACGTCGTGCGCGCCCCCCTCCACGATGCTGGTGGAGGATACCAGCGTAAGCCGCGCTTTCTGCTGCAGCTCGGAGATGGTCAGCGCCCCGCAGTTGCACATGGTGGAGCGGACCTTGGACAGCGTCAGGTCGATATTGTCCTTGAGGCTGCCGGCATAGGGCACATACGAGTCCACGCCCTCCTCAAACGAGAGCTGCTGCGATTCGCCCATGTCGTAGCGCTGCCAGTTGCGCGCACGGTTGCTGCCCTCGCCCCAATATTCCTTCATATAGCTGCCGTTGATGATCACGCGGTTGGTGGGGCTCTCGTCAAAGCGCGCGAAGTAGCGGCCCAGCATCATAAAATCCGCTCCCATCGCCAGCGCCAGCGTCACATGGTGGTCATGCACGATGCCGCCGTCCGAGCAGACCGGAATATATACGCCG
>CAZVHV010000365.1:0-1713 GCA_964627025.1 uncultured Oscillospiraceae bacterium
CAGGGACAGACTACACCGCGCTCGGATATCTACAGCCTGGGGGTAACGATGCACGAGCTGCTGACTGGCGATGACCCCACGGCGGGCCGAGATGCCCTCCGCAGCCAGAAGCTCGGCGGCTTTCAGCGCCATCTGGACCATCATGCCGACCGCGACGACGGTGACGTCGCTGCCGTCCCGCAGGAGCGCGCCTTTGCCCAGCTCGAAGCGGTAGCCGAGTATGGAGTCGGTGACCGTCTCCACCGCGCTGCGTCCCAGCCTGAGGTAGACGGGGCCTTCATAGTCCAGCAGGGCTTTGACCGCGAGACGCATCTCGTTGCCGTCGCAGGGGCAGAGCACCATCATGCCGGGAATGGTCCGCATCAGGGAAAAATCCTCGATGCACTGGTGAGTGGCGCCGTCCTCGCCCACGGACAGGCCGCCGTGGGAACCGACCACCTTTACGTTGAGGTTGGGGTAGGCGATGGAGTTGCGCACCTGTTCCCACGCCCGTCCGGCGGAAAACATGGCGAAGGAGTTGAGGAAGGGCTTCTTGCCGCAGGTGGCGAGCCCGGCGGATACGCCCGCCATGTTGCATTCGGCAATGCCCATATCGAAAAAGCGCTCGGGATATGCCTTGGCAAAATTCTTCGTCATGGTAGCGCCCGAGAGGTCGGCGTCCAGGACGAGCAGGTCGGGATATTCCTCGGCCAGGGCGACCAGCATATCGCCGTAAGCGTTGCGGGTTGCGATCGTTTCACTCATGTTATGCTTCCTCCCATCCGCGCAGCGTTGCTTCCAGTTCGGCCCACGCCTTTTCGTACTGTTCGTCGTTGGGGGCCTTGCCGTGCCAGCCGGCATCGTTCTCCATGAAGGAGACGCCCTTGCCCTTTATGGTTTTGGCCAAAATCACCATCGGCGCGCCCTTGAGGGTCGCCGCCCTGGCATAGGCCTCCTCCAGGGAAGCATAATCGTGGCCGTCCACGGTGAGCACATGGCAGCCGAAGGATTCAAACTTCTTGTCCAGCGGCTCGAGGGGCATGACGTCGGAGGTCTTGCCGTCGATCTGCAGACCGTTCCGGTCCACCGTAATGCAGAGGTTATCCAGCTTGTATTTGGAGGCCGACATGAGCGCCTCCCAGATCTGACCCTCGTCCAGCTCGCCATCGCCGGTGAGCGCATAGACCCGGTAGTCTTTGTGGTCGATCTTTCCCGCCAGGGCCATGCCGACGGCGGCGGACAGGCCCTGTCCCAGCGAGCCGGTGGACATATCCACGCCGGTCACATGGTTCATTTCGGCGTGACCGGAGAGGTTGCCGCGGATGCAGCGGAAAAGCTTCAGATCATCCGTGGGGAAAAAGCCCTTCAGCGCCAGCACCGAGTAAAGAGCCGGGGTGCAGTGTCCCTTGGAAAGGACAAAGCGGTCGCGGTCGGGATCCCGCGGTTTGCTGACATCTACGTTCATAACACGAAAATAGAGCGTTGTGAGAATATCCATCGCGGACAGCGAGCCGCCGATATGACCGGAGGCGCTGCAATGCACCGCATTCAGGGCAAACAGGCGAGCCCTCGTGGCAGTGGCGCCCAGCGACTGCCATTCTGTCTGCTGCATAAAATCATTCCTTTCAAGTAATGATGATGAATGGTATGGAAGGTAGTTTAGCACGAATCTTGTCGGCAGGAAACTGTAATCGATAATCCAAGGTGCCTATATGGAACTATCATTTTGGATTC
>CAZVHV010000366.1:0-1699 GCA_964627025.1 uncultured Oscillospiraceae bacterium
GTTTTTCGGCAGAAGCCTCTGGCGCGATCTGCACGAGTGCTTTGGCCGCTCTGCATAAAGGCCATGGCTCCTGCCAAGACTGCGCATCTTCGCCAAATACCGCGGAGATCGTTGAGAATAAGCAAATGCATAAAGGAGGACTATTGATCATGGAACTGAAATTGCGTCCCAAAGAAGAATGCCGCTATGACGCCGTATCTCTGGGCGAGATCATGCTTCGTCTGGATCCCGGCGAGGGCCGTATCCGCACCGCCCGTTCCTTCCGTGCCTGGGAAGGCGGCGGCGAGTACAACGTCATCCGCGGTCTGCACAAGTGCTTCGGCATGAACACCGCCGTTATCACGGCCTTTGCGGACAATGAGGTCGGCATGCTGATGCGCGACTTTATCGAGCAGGGCGGCGTTGCCACCGATCTGATCTACTGGAAAAAGACCGACGGCATCGGCAGGATCTGCCGCAACGGCATCAACTTCACCGAGCGCGGCTTCGGCATCCGCGGCGCTGTCGGCTGCTCCGACCGTGCCAACACCGCCATCTCCCAGGCCACGCCCAAGGATTTCGACTTTGAATACATCTTCGGCAAACTGGGCGTCCGTTGGCTGCACACCGGCGGTATCTATGCCGCTCTGTCCGAGCAGTCCTGCGAAACCGTGATCGAGGCCTGCAAGATCGCCAAGAAGTATGGCACCGTGGTCTCCTATGACCTGAACTACCGTCCCTCCATGTGGAGTGCGATCGGCGGCCAGGAGAAGGCCCGCGAGGTCAACAAGGAAGTTGCCCAGTATGTCGACGTAATGATCGGCAATGAAGAGGACTTCACCGCCTGCCTCGGCTTTGAGATCGAGGGCAACGATGCAAACCTCAAGGAGCTGAACCTGGACGGCTATAAGAAGATGATCGGCGCTGCCGCCCAGACTTATCCCAACTTCAAGGTTGTTGCCACCACGCTGCGCACCGTCAAGACCGCCACGGTCAACGACTGGAAGGCCATCTGCTGGGCGGACGGCGAGATCTTCCAGTCCAAGGAATACAACGGTCTGGAGATCCTGGACCGCGTCGGCGGCGGCGACTCCTTCGCCTCCGGCCTGGTTTACGGCCTGATGACCACGGGCGACGCGCAGCAGGCCGTCAACTACGGCGCTGCCCACGGCGCCCTGGCGATGACCACCCCCGGCGACACCTCCATGGCCAGCGTGAAGGAAGTCGAGGCCATCATGGGCGGCGCCGGCGCGCGCGTGAAGCGCTAAAAGCGACGACCGAACGGTCAATACTCTTCAAAACAGCCTCTGTCAAATGAGCTGAGCGCTCCTGTTGTATAAATGGGAGCGCTTTTTTTGCAAAACAAGGCCCCGCCTTCGTTCTCCCCAAACGGGAAAGCCTGCGGGGCCTTGTTTTCTTTGCGCGGGCTGCACGTTGGCAAGCCTTGCGCCTATTCTTCGGGGATCTCCCTGTGGACCGTGGGCATGGCGTCAAAGCCGGAGAAGTCATAGGGCGAGGGGGTGGTATCCAGCGGGTCCGGATCGTCCACCATATCGCCGAGCGCGGTGATCATGTAGTATTCGCCCGCGCTGAAGCACAGACCCACGTCCGTCAGCCGGTTGATCTCCTGCAGCAGCAGGATGCCGCCGCCGCCGGAATGGCGCTCGGGGTCGAGGCGGTTGGCGTTTTCCTCCACAAAACAGAACACGTTCATGTTCTC
>CAZVHV010000367.1:0-819 GCA_964627025.1 uncultured Oscillospiraceae bacterium
TATCGTTGTGCAGGGAGGGACCTTCCTTAACGACGCGGTGCTCCGCTCCTTTGAGCTGGAGCTGGGCCGCAATGTGACGCGGCCTACCATTGCCGGCATCATGGGGGCGTTCGGCGCGGCGCTGGCCGCCCGCGACCTCCATCTGGAGCGCTCTTCCCTGCTCAGCGTCTCCGCGCTTCAGGTCTTTACGCATACCGCAAAGCCGGTAACCTGCAACCTCTGCACCAACCACTGCTCTCTCACCGTCAACCAGTTTGACGGCGGGCGGCGCTTTATCTCGGGCAACCGCTGCTCCAGGCCCACAGGCAGAGAAAAGGCGAATGTGCCGGATCTCTACCTCTACAAGTACCATAAGCTGCTCTCCCTCCAGGGTAAGGGCGGGGGCACCGGAGCACGGGGACGCATCGGGATTCCATTCGGGCTGAATATGTATGAAAATCTTCCGTTTTGGTACGCATTCTTTACCAAGCTGAATTTTGAGGTCGTCCTTTCCCCCGAATCTTCCCGCAGACTCTATCTCCTGGGTCAGCAGACCATTCCGTCCGATACGGTGTGTTATCCTGCCAAGCTGCTGCACGGGCATGTCCAGGCCCTCGCCGAAGAGAACGTGGAGGCTATTTTCTATCCCTGCATGCCCTATAACTTTGACGAGGGTACCGGGGACAATAACTTCAACTGTCCGGTGGTCGCCTATTACCCCGAGCTGCTGGCCGCCAACGTCGCGCGGCTGAAGCAGACGCGGTTTTTAGACCCCTACTTCGGCCTGCACCGCCCGAAGGATTTCGCGCTGAGAGCTTCCAAATATTTTGAGAAAGAGTT
>CAZVHV010000367.1:829-1698 GCA_964627025.1 uncultured Oscillospiraceae bacterium
GCCGGTCCTGAAAAACATCCGTTTCTTAAACCCTTACTTTGGTCTTCACCGGCCAAAGGATTTTGAAAAGAGAGCGGCCGCCTATTTCCTGGAACAGTTCGGCATACACAAAAAAGAGACTGCGGCAGCCGTACGGGCAGCCTACGAGGCTTACGAGTCCTATAAGCGGGATATCCGAGCGAAGGCCGAGGAATATATCGCCTACGCCCGCGCCAACGGAAAGCAGATCCTGGTGGTGGCCGGACGCCCCTACCACATCGATCCGGAAATCAACCACGGTATCAACGACCTCATTACCTCCTTCAGCTTCGTCCTCATTACCGAGGATTCCGTGGCAGACCGCATGGAGAAAGAAAACCGAAAGGTGCTCAATCAGTGGACCTACCAAAGCCGGATCTACAACGCCGCTCGTTACGTCTGCACCCAGCCCGATATGCAGCTCATTCAGCTGGTATCCTTTGGCTGCGGAATCGATGCGATCACCGGCGACGAGACCAGATCCATTCTGGAACATTGCAATAAACTTTATACGCAGCTGAAGATCGATGATATCAGCAATCTCGGGGCGGTAAGGATCCGCATACGCAGTCTTATCGCCGCCATTGAGGCCCGCGGCGGAAAGGATTAATTTTATGGCAAAGCTCATTTACGACGAGACAGGACGTCTTCTCTTTACAGAGGATATGAAACGGGAGTATACCCTTCTCATGCCTCAGATGCTGCCGGTACATTTTGCCATGCTTCAGCGTATCCTGCAAAATGACGGATACAAGATAGATATGCTCACCACCAACCACCGCGGCATTGTGGACGAGGGGCTCAAGTATGTCCACAACGACACTTGCTACCCCGCTCTGCTGGTCATCGGT
>CAZVHV010000368.1:0-1696 GCA_964627025.1 uncultured Oscillospiraceae bacterium
TGGTACGGTTCTCGTGGTAAGCGTGCGAGGTCTGGATCAGCAGTCGCTTTTTCTCGCCGGGAAAACGCTCCCCAACCACCAGATTGTTCGAATAAGCGCCCGCGCCGGCCTCCGCCATGCGTAGATAGGTGCCCTCATCCCAGTTTACGCCGTCCTGAGAATGGTAGAGCACAAAATGACCTCTTCCCTTCCCGTAGCTGCCACTGCGGCCATGGATAAAGTAGCCGCCTTCAAAATAGGTCAGCTGGGGATTGCGCAGCTTTCGGGCAAAGAACGCGCGGCGAGGCAGGCTCCAAGTCAATCCTTCATCGTCGCTGTACAAGTAGGGCAGGTTGTGCTCGTCGTTTTCGTGATAGATGTAGGCGAACAGGCGCCCCTCCGGCCCAAACGCCAGGGTGCCGTAAAAGCATCCGACGGTGCTTTGAAAGGGCAGTTCCGCGCGCAAGGAAAAGGTTTCGCCATGATCCTCGCTGACGTAGAGCCGGTAGGGATGCTCCTGCAGATGGGCGATGCCCGGCAATTCAGGGTTTGCGAAAAAGAGCACGTAGATCTTTCCGTCCCGCACCAGCGCGTCATAGATGCGGCCCGCCTCGTGCACGAACAGGCGGGGCTCCGTCCAGGTCTGCCCGCCGTCAAAGCTGAAGGCGTAGGTCGGCTCGAAGTAGGGCTCCCAGATCTCGCCGTTGGTCACAATGTCGCAGTTCAAGAAGAATGCCACAATCCGCCCATCCTCTGCCCGAACGGCCTTTTCGCACATCACGGACCGGCCGGTCCCCCGTTCCAGCACCGTCTTGGAATGCGCCAGAACGATCGGGTCGGACCAGCTGATCCCCCCGTCCGTCGAACGCTTGTATTCCATCCATCCGTTGCCGGAGTGCCCGCGCCATCGC
The DNA here is from genome assembly GCA_964627025.1 of uncultured Oscillospiraceae bacterium. Lineage (GTDB taxonomy): Bacteria > Bacillota > Clostridia > Oscillospirales > Oscillospiraceae > JAEWRY01. The sequence continues at coordinate 891 of CAZVHV010000368.1, forward strand.
GGATCGTTCCCCGAGCAATTGGGGTAAAACGCCAACAGCGAGCCGGGCGCGTATTCCACCAGAGCGTGGCCCATATGCCCGCTGCGGCCTTGAGCTTCCAGGTCCGCGAACAGGATGCCCTCGTTGGGCGGGGCGTCGGGCGTGAGCCGGTAACGGGATTGCCATGATTGCATTCGAAAACCTCCCCGAACGGGGCCGGGCCGCCTGGGCCCGGCCAATGCCTCCGTCCTACTGGTCTATTGCTGCTTTTTTTGCTGGTAGATCTCGTTCATCTCTTTCGTCCACCGGGCGCCGCCATAGTCGTTCCACTCCTGAATGAAGGTATCGAATACGGCGTCAAAGTCGATGTCAGGCGTGCAGATCAACTCCGCCTTGTACTTGCTGACGATGTCTCCCAGCACGGCGCCGTTGTCCAGGTATTCCTGGGTGGTGGCGATAACGCAGGGGAAGTCCAGGTTCGCGGCATATGCCGCGCCGGTGTTCAACGTTTTTTCGCTGTTCCAGCGCGGGAAATAATAGCGCTTCATGTGCCAGTTGAAGCTGTAATACCCCAGATCGGCGCGTTCCTTATCGGCTGCCAAGGGGTAGAAGTAGGCGCGCCCGGTATCGCCGATCTCCTCCCAGTCCTCGCCCTTCACGCCCATTTCCACCAGGTCGGAGCCCTCTTCGGAGATCATGTAGTTCCAGAGCTTCATCAGGGCAGTCTGCTGCGCCTGCGTGGTGTCGCTGAAAATAACCATCTGATTCCAAACCGTGCCATTGGTGATATGGCCGCGGCCGTTGGCATCCGGGAAGGGCATGACAAA
>CAZVHV010000369.1:0-1692 GCA_964627025.1 uncultured Oscillospiraceae bacterium
TGGACATCAGAACACCATCAGCCCGCGCTCATCATAGACGCTGGAGGTGTTCTCGTGCCGGATGCAGCGGTCCAGCGCCATGATCGCGGCCACGATGCCGTCGATCTTTTCCGGCGATTTTGCCTTGGTGCATTTGATGTTTCCGGCAGGGTCCGTATCCACCACCACGTTTCCGCTCATCCAGCGCATGACCGGGTGACCGCCGTGAATGATCCGGCCTTCCATCAGCAGCTTATAAAACTCCTTCGTCGGCGGGGACATGTCCTTATACCCCTGTCCGAAGGGAACGACCGTAAATCCCATGCCTTCCAGATCCTGCGTCATCTGCACCGCGCCCCAGCGGTCAAAGGCGATTTCAAGGATGTGGTATTGCTTTCCCAGGTCCTCGATGAACTTTTCGATGAAATCATAATGGATCACGTTGCCTTCGGTGGCATAGAGGTATCCCTGCTTGTGCCAGACGTCATATGGCACCGACGCCCGGCGCACCCGGATCGGGATCGTGTCCTCCGGCACCCAGAAAAACGGCAGCATCACATATTTCTCTGTCTCATCCCGTGGGGGAAACATGAGCACGAAAGCTGTGATGTCGCCGGTACTGGAGAGGTCCAGTCCGCCGTAACAGTCCCGGCCCTTCAGCGCTTCCATGTCGATCGGTACGTTGCCCAGATCGTAGATCTGCTCCGGGATGAAGCGTGTCAGGGAGGAAACCCACATATTGAGCCGCAGCTGCTTGAACACGTTCTCTTCCGCAGGATTATCGATAGCTTCCTGAAACATCTCCCGGACGCGGTCGATTTGGATCGTCTGGCCGAGAGACGGATTCGCCTTGTACCAGTTGCGCTCATCGGTCCAGTCCTCATCGTCGGAAAGGCCATATACCACAGGGTAAAAAGTATGGTCGATCTTCCTGCCCGCCATAATATCCAGCGCCTTGGTATGCAGTTCATAGCAGATGGATTCCTTATCTGTGCCTGCGGTTGTGATCAGAAAGTACAGCGGCTGTTCCCTGGCATCACCGGAGCCCTTGGTCAGCACGTCGTACAGTACCAGCCCGGAAACGTTCAGGCCGTGCTTGGTCCCGACCTCCGCCGACAGTACCTGATAGAACCCGGCGTTTGAATAATTGACGATCCGCTTGGTGGCGGCAGCGACCTTGGAGCGCTTATACAGCGCCGGTGCTTTTTCCACCATGCGCCGGGCCACATCAAACACGATGGACGCCTGCTGCCGGTCCGCCGCCGCGCCGTACACCTCCGCCGCAGGCTCGCCGTCTGCATAGAGGAGATACAGCGCTACCGCCGCCGCCAGTTCTGACTTTCCATTTTTCTTTCCAATTTCGATGTAGGCGGTCCGGAACTGCCGGTGGCCGTTTTCATCCACGATTCCGAAAATGTCCCGGATGATCTGTTCCTGCCAAGGCAGCAGCCAGAACGGTTTTCCGTCCCATTTGCCCTTGGTGTGCTTCAGGTTTTCGATAAACGTGACGGCCCGGTCAGCTTTCGCCTTGTCGTAATGAGAGGTCGGAAGCATGAACCGGGTCGGCGTGTAGTTTTTCAGTTTAGGATAATTGGCAGGACGTTCCTTCGCCATCACAGGTCACCTCCCAGCAGGGCTTCGAGCTCATCCTCGCCTCCACTGCCGGTGGTGTCCGCGACGATGCGGGAACGGGAAGCAGGCGTCAGACCGAAC
>CAZVHV010000370.1:0-1688 GCA_964627025.1 uncultured Oscillospiraceae bacterium
ATAAACGATGCCGGGCAGCGCCGTCTTCTGATCGCTCAGCGACAGGCCGATGTCATAGAGGGTCTCCGCGCTCCCAATCTGCCCCGCCACCTCGCCGGGCAGCTGCACGCCGGTCTTCTCCGTCAGTCCGAGCATTCCTGCCCATTCATCCAGCAGGTCGATGCCCAGTTCGTCGGCAACGGTAAAGAAAAAGTAGTTGCAGCTCTTTTGCAGCGCCGTCACGATGGTCAGATCCTTGTGTTCGTCAAAATAGGGGTCTATCCAACAGGTCGGGCCTTCTTCGTCCGAACCCTCCACGATATATTTATTGAAGGGCCCTTCGTCGCTGATCTGGGTGTCCAGGGTGATCGTCCCTTCCTCCAGCCCGGCCAGCCCGGTCACCATCTTGAATATGGACCCCGGAATGCCCTTGGACGCGATCGCCTTGTTGAAAAGCGGGGTCGCCGGATCGTCCAGCAGCGCGTCGAAATCCGCCTGGGTGATTCCGCCCGAAAACAGGTTCAGGTCGTAGGACGGGTAACTCGCCATCGCGAGAATGTCCCCCGTCTTCACATTCATCACCACCATGGCGCCGGATTGCGCAAGGTTGATCTCCCTGCCTCCGAGTTGCTCGTCAATTTTCTCTTTGTCGGCGTTATAGGCCTCCAACTGCTGCTGGTAAACCTCTTCAATATTATCCTGCAGGGCCTTCTCCACCACCATTTGCAAAGGCAGGTCGATGGTCAGCATCACGCTGTCCCCCTTGGTCGCGGGTTCGCTGCTCACTTCCTTGATCGCCTTGCCCAGGCTGTTCACCTCATAGGTGGTGCTGCCCTGCCGCCCGGTGATGTCCCCGGTCAGATACTCCTCCATCGAGCTTTCGATTCCGGACACCCCTACGGTATCGTCCTGGGTGTACCCTTTCTCCAGCATCGCATCGATATTGCTGTCATCCATGCTTCCGGTATAGCCGATGATGTGCGCCGCAACGTCCCCCTTGGGGTATACCCGTTCAGTGCTGGAAGCCACCTGTATGCCCTCCAGTACGTTCGAATACTGCTCCAGTTCAGCCACCGTGATCGCGTCCACGTTTTGGGCGATGGTCACCGCCTCGTAGGCGCGGTAGGAAGAAAGCTGTATCTCCTGCCAGATGGACAGCAGCTTTCGCGCGTCTTCATAGCTCATGTTCTCGGGAATGCGGTAGCGGTCCCGCAGGTCCTGATAAATAATGGAAGGGTCCGCGGTATCGTTCACAAACATGTTGGTACGCCAGTTTTCCTCACGGGTGGCGGCATTTTCGGGCGAAATGTCCCCGAAATCAAAGGAAAAGTTGCCGGCGTCATCCCTCACGATGTTAAAGGTGTCGATTACCGTCCCGCCGTTCTGCTCGATGATGCCGATAGCCCGGGCCAGTATGTCGGTGTAATAGGCCCGGTCGGTGTATGTGTTCTTGGTGGGGTCGCGCAGCATCTGCACGTCGTAGCTGGTCTGGTCGTAAGCCAGCGGGACCCCGTTTACATCCAGGATATCGCCCCGCGCGCCGTCCACCGAAACGGTCCGCAGTATCTTGCTCGCGGAGACCGTCGAAAGTTCGTCTCCCTGGGTCAGCGTCAGCCGTCCCGCCTGGACCACCAGGCCTACGCACAAAACCAATACCACGCAGACGGCGGCTATGAATCTCAATTTGAATTTACTTTGCATGATCAACC
>CAZVHV010000371.1:0-1686 GCA_964627025.1 uncultured Oscillospiraceae bacterium
TACCGCTTTACAATCAGAGATGATGGATTTGGTGCGGGTGTGGTCTGCGACGGCATGGGCGGAGCCAGGGCCGGCAATGTGGCCAGCACGATGGCGGTGGATGCTTTCTGGAAGTTCCTTGAGCGCGAGAGCGGCAGGTGGGGGGACGAACCGGAAGCGGTACTCATTGCGGCCGCGGAAGAGGCCAACCGGCAGGTTTTTCTTCGGGCCGGCATGGACACCGAATGTCAGGGTATGGGCACCACGCTTGTGGCCGCGCTGCTCCTTGTCGGGCATATCTATGTGCTCAATATCGGGGACAGCCGTGCTTACCATATTTCCGATGCCGGGATCAGCCGTGTTACCCGCGACCACTCGGTGGTGGAAGACCTGGTGTCCCGCGGGGAGCTCACCCCGGAACAGGCCCGGCTGCACCCGCAGAAGAACCTCATTACCCGTGCCCTCGGCGCGGAGGAAGAGGTGCGGGCCGATCTCTTTGAGCGTACGATGTCCCCGGGTGAATTTTTGCTGCTCTGCTCCGACGGGCTTTCCAACGTCGTTGCGGACCAGGAGATTCTTTATGAGGTGATCCATGGAGGCGACCCGGAGGGCTGCTGCGGCAGGCTGCTGGGTATCGCTCTGTCCAGAGGTGCGCCGGACAATGTGACAGCGCTGCTGTTCCAAATGTAAAAGGAGGATATTTACCATGGATCGATACATCGGTAAATTACTCGACAATCGATATGAGATTCTGGAAGTGATCGGCACCGGCGGCATGGCCGTGGTATATAAAGCGCTCTGCCACCGCCTGAACCGGATGGTAGCTGTCAAGGTGCTGAAAAGCGAGCTTGCCCTGGATGCGGAATTCCGGCGGCGCTTCCACGACGAGTCACAGGCCGTTGCCATGCTCTCTCACCCCAATATCGTGGCGGTATATGACGTCAGCCGTTCCTCCGAACTGGAATATATCGTCATGGAGCTTATCGACGGCATTACGCTCAAGCAGTATATGCAGAAGAAGGGCGCGCCCCTGAACTGGCGAGAGGCCCTCCACTTCATTACGCAGATCATGAAGGCCCTCAGTCACGCCCACGGCCGCGGCATCATCCATCGTGACATCAAGCCGCAGAACATTATGGTGCTGCGCGACGGAAGCGTAAAAGTGGCCGATTTCGGAATTGCCCGCCTTGCTTCCGCCGCCCAGAACACGCTGACCCAGGAGGCTCTCGGTTCGGTGCATTACATCTCTCCCGAACAGGCCAGAGGCAGCCGCATCGATGCCAGAGCGGACATCTATTCCGCCGGCGTGGTCCTTTACGAGATGCTCACCGGACGTCTGCCGTATGAGGGAGATTCTCCGGTATCCGTGGCGATCCAGCATATCAATTCCATTCCACTTGCGCCCCGGGAGATCAATCCAGAGATCCCGGAGGCACTGGAGGCGATCACCCTCAAGGCCATGGCTTCGAATGTGGACCGGCGGTATAAAAACACGGATGAAATGTTGAACGACTTGGAAGAATTTCGCAAAAACCCCAGCATTAACTTTGATTTTACATCGGCCGATCTCCTTGCGGGCTCCGATGAGCCCACGCAGGTCATAGAGGCTTCCGGAAGTCTTGGCCGCCGCCGTGCCGTCCGCCTGACCGAAGAAGAGAACGGCGAGGAGAAGGCGGACGTGCCGCAGAAAAAAAGCAACAAGTCCGT
>CAZVHV010000372.1:0-1685 GCA_964627025.1 uncultured Oscillospiraceae bacterium
CGTCAACGTCAATGTAGTTCATGTCAAACCGCTCGGCCAGCGCAAAGTCTATCTGCACGGTAAACAGCGTATCTTCCTTGCCGAAAACGTTGGTAAACTGCACGTCCAGCTTGGGTCCGTAGAACGCGGCTTCGTCGTCGGCTTCGGTATAATTGATCCCGATATGGTCCAGAATCCTTTTCATGATGGCCTGCGTGTTTTCCCACGCGTCGGGGTCGTTGATGTATTTTTCGGTGTGCTTGGGGTCCCATTTGGAAAACCGGTAGTTGATGTCCTTTTCGATGCCCAGGCACTGCATGATGTATCCGATCAGGTCCAGAACGTCCTTGAATTCATCTTCCAACTGCTCGGGCGTGCACATGATATGCGCGTCGGCTAAGGTGAACTGCCGCACGCGTATCAGCCCGTGCATCTCGCCCGAGGCCTCGTTGCGGAACAGCGTGGACGTCTCGGACAGCCGCACCGGCAGCTCTTTATAGGAATGCAATTCCGCATTGTATATCATGTACTGGAAGGGGCAGGTCATGGGCCGAAGTGCCAGCACCTCGTCGTCTTTCTCCTCGTCGCCCAGAATGAACATGCCATCCTTATAATGATCCCAGTGCCCGGATATTTTGTACAAGTCGCTTTTGGCCATCAGAGGCGTCCGGGTATACAGGTATCCCCGCCTTTCCTCCTCGTCTTCCACAAAACGGATCAGCGTCTGGATGGTCTTCGCGCCCTTGGGCATGATCAGCGGCAGGCCCTGCCCCACCGCGGGATGGGTCGTAAAATACTTGAGCTCGCGCCCCAGCTTGTTGTGGTCGCGTTCCTCTGCTTCCTTCAGTTCCTTCAAATAGGCTTCCAGGTCTTCCCTCGTCTCAAACGCGGTACCGTATATCCGCTGGAGCATCTTGTTCTTTTCGCTTCCACGCCAGTACGCGCCCGCGGTCTTCAGAAGCTTGAAGGCGCGCACCTTGCCCGTGTGCTCCACGTGCGGGCCCGCGCAAAGGTCGGTAAAATCCCCCATTTTATAAAAAGAGAGCGCCGCCTCTTCCGGCAGGTCATGGATCAGCTCCACCTTGTACGGCTCCCCGGCCTCTTCCATCTTCCGGACGGCCTCCTGCCTCGGGAGCTCAAAGCGCTCCAGTTTGATGTTCTGTTTTATGATCCGCGACATTTCCTTTTCGATCGCCGCAAGATCCTCGTTCGTAAAGGGCTTGTCCACATCGAAATCATAGTAGAAGCCGTCTTTGATGGCCGGCCCGATGGCGAGCTTCGCCTGCGGGTAAAGTTTCTTGACCGCGGCCGCCAGCACGTGGGAAGCCGTATGCCTGAGTGTGCTCAAATCGTTCGTCATGATCCATTCGCCTCTATCGCTTTAAATATGGTTTTTTTACACATAAAACCAAATACGATTATAGGCGATTCGCCGTCCAATGTCAACTTGGGCAGAACTCATTCCACCACGTGTACCCGGCATTCGAACACCGACTGGACCAGTTTCAAGAACATGGCGTTCGTCTTGCTGCATTTGTGAAATATGATCTGAGTGGGCGCGATGGCGAGCAGCGCGCTGAAAACCTCGTCCTCAACCGTCCGCACGTCACCCTCTTCAAACAGCTCGCTCAAATCGATCGCCTTGCCGGCTTCGTCCAGCACCAGGTATTCGTCGTCTCTCTGCAGGACGTGGACCAGGCCCATGG
>CAZVHV010000373.1:0-1678 GCA_964627025.1 uncultured Oscillospiraceae bacterium
GTATGCGGAAACTGCGGCAGAGCCATCGTGCCCGGCATCGGCTGCCGGGAGGATTTACGCAGATTTGACGAGGGGGACATCGGGGGGTACCGCGTATGCCCGGAGTGCGGGTCGCAGGACGTGTACCACTCGTCGTCGTGCGCGTCGTGCGGCAGGGAGATCATGCAGGATAGCGCGGGGACAGGCCTGTGCGACGCGTGCGAGCACGCGCTGATCGAGCGGTTCGCGGAGTTCCTCGATTCGGTAACGTTCGAGGAGAAGCTGCTGCTGCGCGAGCTGTTCTGCGAAGAGGACCTGTTTTTATAGCGCGCGGGAGGTGGACGAGTTGGCAAGAAAGCGCATGATCAGCCCGGAGATCTGGCAGAGCGAGGATTTCGCCCGGCTGCCGCTTTTGGGCAAGCTGGTGTTCATCGGCATGTTCTCCCACGCGGACGATGAGGGGCGCGGGCGCGCCAAGGCGGCGTATATAAAATCGGTGCTGTTCCCCTACGAGAGCGGCGTTAAAACCGGCGACGTGGACAGGGCGCTTGACGGTATCGCAAGGCACATGTCGGCGTTGTTCTACAAGGTGGACGGAAACGAGTATTACCAATTGACCAACTGGCGCGTATGGCAGAAGGTGGACAAGCCCACGCCCAGCAAGCTGCCGCCGTTTGGCGAGAATGCGGTTCCGATGCGGACCGGGGATTGCGCCGCAAACAAAGCGCGCGCGGGGCGCATGAAGGCCGGCGAAGCCTCCCCTTATCCGGATGCCGAAGGGCAGGGGGCTGCGGAGCATGCGGGCGCGCTGCGGTCCGGTTCGCATAAAGGGCGGACCCGAAATGGGCCGGGCAGCCCGTGCGGCGATAGACGGGATGACGCCGATGTTTCCGATAAGGTAAGCGCGGCAAAGGAGCCGGACGGGACCGGCTCTGCGACGAAGGATCAGGGCGGGGAAGCGAAGCAGGATTTGGAAGGCGTATACAACGACTTTCCTCACGGCGGCGGGATATCGGCTGCAAAGCGAAGCGGGCGTGCGCTGACGGCGGCGGAGCGCGTGCTGGTGGGCGCGGACGATCACGGTTCGGTGGTCGCATACGTGCCGGACGGCAATATGGATATGCGGGAAGCGGGATTTGCCGGGGACTCGCCGAACGGCCGGCGAGCGGCCGCCTCCAACAAAAAGGAAAGGAAGGCGAAGCAACAAAGCGGGAAAGAAGCGGCGGCGGACGGGGAACCCGTGGTCCGGCTGCCGCTGTGCGACGGCACGGAGTATCCCATTCTTCGCAGTCAGGCGGATCATTGGGCGGAGCTGTATCCGGCGGTCAATGTGTTGCAGGAACTGCGCAAGATGGCGGGATGGTGCGAGGCCGCGCCGCAAAAGCGCAAGACCCGAAACAATATACTGCTCTTTGTGACCGGATGGCTGGCGAGGGAGCAGGACAGGGGCGGCGCGAGCGCTCCTTCGGAAAAGAAAAATCCCGCGCTGAATTATCCGCAGCGGGAGAACGCCGGGTACTGAAAAGGGTCGGTCCTGTGGATATAGGGGGTTTGCGGAAGGAGCGCCGCCCCTTCAGGCCCATATAGGGTCTGCTGCGGATGCGGGGCGCGGCAAGGGGCTGCGGCCCCTTGGATCCCCGGGGAACCGGAGATGAGCGCTGCCAGTGGCAGAGTAAGCGAATCGGAGGATCCGAAAGAT
>CAZVHV010000374.1:0-1677 GCA_964627025.1 uncultured Oscillospiraceae bacterium
GCCTGGCAGTCGCTCCCCCCACGGGGAGCGTGGATTGAAATGCAGCACTGCATTTTCCATAGGCAGCACCTGCAAAGGCAGCGAAGCCGGCGTGACTTTCATCACGCCGGCTTCGCTTAAAATACTGCTTCGTATTTGCCCCGCCGTTTCCGGCTCTGGGGTTTTGAAGATCACAGGCAGCCGAAACGTTTACTCAAAGATCTCCAGATCTTCGCCCAGTACCAGTTTGCGGTGGAAGGTCACAAAATCCGGTGCCAGCTCCGGACGGACGGCCGAGAGCGCGGTGAGCAGAAGCTCCGGATTGAGTCCCGGATTCTGTGCCCGGAGGATAGCGTCCAGCGTAATGGTCTCCCGCCGTTCCTCGAAGGAGATCTTATGGATGAGGGGCAGGATATCCACCTGGGTCTCGCCGCTTTTTGCCTTCTTGCTTTTCTTGGTCACAACCAGGCTGTCCTGCTTGAGGAGGGCCTGAAAGACGTTCACCGTACCCGTCGGCACGCCGTTCTCGTACTCCATATTCACGATGTAGTCGACATAGGCGAGCTGCTTGACAGGCCGTCCGGCGTCATAGCACCGATGGACGGTGATGCCGGTCGGCAGAGCGGCGTTGAGCCGTGCGGGCACCTCTTCCGGCGGCGTATCGCCCAGCAGCCCGAACTCCAGGATCTCGCACACGCTGGAAAAACCCACCGAGAGGGGCAGGAGGATGGAGACATAGGCGTGCGGATTGAAACCCTCGGTATACCGGATCGGGACCCCCGCGCGGAGAAAGGCCCGCTGGAAGGTCCGCATCAGGTCCAGGTGAGAGATATAGCGGGCGGTACCCGTTTTGGAAAAGAGCAGTCTCTGCTCAGACATCACATACCCCTCCCCAGGAAATCTTTTTAACGCCGCAGCCGGAGCACTCCCTGCGGCAATCCGGCGTGATCCGGGCCAGATAGCACTGCTCCCGCTCGCGCCAGAGAAAATCGGTGCTGACCCCCGTCGAGAGCATGCTCCACGGGAAGACCTCGTCCTTCCCCCGCTCCCGGTTGGCATAGAATGCCGGGTCGAGTCCATGGGCCTCGAATGCCGCCTGCCAGCGGGGCAGAGAAAAATATTCGCTCCACGCGTCAAATTTCGCGCCGTTTCTCCACGCTGTTTCGATAACATCAGCAAGTCGGCGGTCGCCGCGGGAAAAGACGGCCTCCAGAAGGCTCGTCTCCGGATCGTGCCAGTTATACGTGATGGACTTGTTGCGCATATGCTCGCGCAGCAGGCGCACACGGCGCAGATACTCCTCCATGCCGACCTGGGCCTCCCACTGGAAGGCGGTATGCGGCTTTGGCACGAAGCAGGCGGTGGAGACGGTGATGCGGACCCCCCTGCTGCGGTTGGGCGTGCTCTCCCTCCAGGTCTGATATACCTTCTGCGCCAGATCGGCGATCCCGAGCACGTCCTCGTCAGTCTCGGTGGGCAGCCCGAGCATAAAGTAGAGCTTCACCGCGTTCCAGCCGCCCGAAAAGGCGTTGCGGCAGGAGTTGAGCAGGTCCTCCTCGGTCACGTTTTTGTTGATGGCGTCACGCAGGCGCTGGGTGCCCGCCTCGGGGGCAAAGGTGAGGCCGCTCTTCCGCACATGCTGGAGCCGGTGCATCAGGCTCATGGAAAAGTTGTCCGCCCGCAGGGACGGCAGCGAAA
>CAZVHV010000375.1:0-1673 GCA_964627025.1 uncultured Oscillospiraceae bacterium
TATTTCCCGGGTGATTTTCAGCAAAAGGGGCCCGCTCCACAAAAACGACCCTTCAGGAGGACAGCATTATGAAAAAGACGCTCGCGGCGCTCTTGTCCGTCTGCCTGTTCTGCGGCCTTCTCCTCACCGGCTGCGGCGGCAGCGGCAGCGGACTCGATCCGAAAAAACCCATTACGCTGACTATGTGGCACAACTTCGGCGGCGATATGCAGAAGAGCATGGACGAACTGATCGACGAGTTCAACAGCACCGTCGGCAAGGAGCAGGGCATCATCATCAATGTGACCGCCATCACCTCCAGCGCCGAACTGCAGGAGACGCTCAGCATGATCGTGAACGGTGACCCCGGCGCGCCGCAGATGCCGGACATCACGACCAGCTATCCCAAAACGGCGGTGCTGTTCCAGAGCCGGGGCATGCTCGCCAACCTGGACAACTACTTTACGCCCGACGAGCTCTCCGCCTATGTCCCCGCCTTCCTCGAGGAAGGCCGCTTCGGCGACGACGGTCTGTATGTCTTTCCGTTTGCCAAGTCGACCGAGATCCTCTATCTGAACCAGACCCTGTTCGACCGCTTCGCGGCGGCGACGGGCGTCACCATGGACTGCTTCCAAACCTTCGAGGGCATCGCGGCGGCCGCACAGAAGTATTACGCGTGGACCGACGCGCAGACCCCCGACGTACCGAATGACGGCAAGCAGTTTTATACGGCGGACTCCTGGGTGAACCTGGCGCAGGCCGGGATGCTCCAGCAGGGCGCCGGTCTCTTTGCGGACGGCGCTCTTCAGCTGGACAGCGACGCCTACGCCCGCATCTGGCAGACGTGCTATGCCCCGGCGGTCACGGGCGGCTTCGCCATTTACGACGGCTACTCCTCCGACCTCTCCAAGACGGGCGACCTGATCTGCTCCACCGGCTCCTCCGCCGGCATCCTCTTTTACGGCGACACCGTCACCTACGCGGACAGCACCACCGAAGCGGTGGAATACACCATCCTGCCGTTTCCCGTTTTCGAGGGCGGCAAAAAGGTCGCCATCCAGCGGGGCAACGGCTTCTGCGTGGCGTCATCGGACAAGACCCGCGAATACGCCGCCGCTTTGTTCCTCAAATGGTTCACCCAGCCCGCGCAGAACATGCGCTTCGTCGCCTCCACCGGCTACCTGCCCGTGACGAAGGAGGCCTTCGAAAAGGAGATGCCGGAGCAGCTGAAAAAGGTGGAGGACGCCCGCGTCCGGAAAATGCTCCAGGTCGTGATGGAGATGCAGGCGGACTACGACTTCTTCGTCGCGCCCACCTTCGAGTCCTTCGACAGTCTCTCCAAAGGCTATGAAAAGAGCTACAAGGCGGCGCTGGCGGCCGAGCGCGAGGCGTGGCTTGCCGAGGGAAAGCCATCCTCCCTTTCCGAGCGCAGCGCGGCGGCGCTCAGGAACTTCCGCGCGGGGATGTGATACGGCCGTCCGGGAAGGGCGCGTTCGGGAAGGAGGCGGGACCGTTTGAAAATGTTGCGGGATGCAGTTCTGCTCTGGCGCAGATCGAGAGAGGAAAAAAAGACTTCCCTCCAAGTGCGCCTGTTCGCGTTTTTCGCGCTCTTCATCCTGATCCTGGCGCTCGCCTTCTACCTTATTATGATGGTCTCCGGCGTATTCGACGCGGGGACGGCAGAGGGCTGCGTC
>CAZVHV010000376.1:0-1673 GCA_964627025.1 uncultured Oscillospiraceae bacterium
GTGCTTGGGCAGAGCGCCCGCGAGGCGCGAGACCTCGGCCAGAACTACGTGGGCACGGAGCACCTGCTGCTGGCGCTGATGCACGAGCGGGAGGGCGTGGCGGCGCACGTTCTGGTCAAGCTGGGACTCGACCTTGGCAAGGCGCGCGAAGACCTGCTCACCGCCATCAAGGCCAGCGAGACAAACGGCGCGCCCGGCGGTGCGAAGAACGAAAAGACGCCGGTGCTCGACCAGTTCAGCCGCGACCTGACCCGCGCAGCGGCGGCCGGCGAGTTGGACCCGGTGATTGGCCGCGCGAAGGAGATCGAGCGCATTGTTCAAATCCTCTCGCGGCGCACGAAGAACAACCCGGTGCTCATCGGTGAGCCTGGCGTCGGCAAGTCCGCCATCGTCGAAGGGCTGGCGGAGCTGATCATGTCGGGCAACATTCCGGAAATCCTCAGAGGCAAGCGCGTGCTTTCGCTGGATCTTGCGGCGATGCTTGCAGGCGCGAAATACCGCGGCGAATTTGAGGAACGGCTCAAGAACGCGATGGCCGAGATCAAGAAGGCGTCGAACGTCATCCTGTTCATCGACGAACTGCACACACTGGTGGGCGCGGGCGCGGCCGAGGGCGCCATTGACGCGGCCAATATTCTTAAACCGCTCCTGGCCCGCGGCGAGCTGCAGTGCATCGGCGCCACGACGCTGAACGAATACCGCAAGCACATTGAGAAGGATGCGGCCCTCGAGCGCCGCTTCCAACCGGTGACCGTGGGCGAACCCAGCGTGGACGAAGCCATCTCCATCCTGATGGGGCTTCGTGACCGCTACGAAGCGCACCACCGCGTCCAAATTACCGACGAGGCCATCCGCTCGGCAGTCACCCTGTCCGACCGGTACATCTCCGACCGCTTCCTGCCCGATAAGGCCATCGACCTCGTGGACGAGGCCGCTTCCCGCGTGCGCATCAAGGCCTTCACCGCGCCGCCGGACATGAAGGAGCAGGAATCACGCTTGGAAGCGCTCAACAAGGAGACCGAAGAAGCCGTCGCCCATGAGGATTTTGAAAAGGCCGCGAAACTGCGCGACCAGAAAAAACAGCTGCAAAACGAGATGGCCGACCGGCGTAAATCCTGGGAGCAGCGCCGCGATGAAAAGGTTGAAACGGTGGGCGAGGAAGAAATCGCCGGCATCGTATCCATGTGGACCGGCATTCCCGTCACCCGCATGACCGAGGACGAGCGCACGAGGCTTCTTAACCTCGAGGCGATCCTCCACCGCCGCGTGATCGGCCAGGACGAGGCCACCAAGGCCGTCGCCCGAGCCGTGCGCCGCGCCCGCGCCGGCCTCAAGGACCCGCGCCGCCCCATCGGCTCGTTCATCTTCCTGGGCCCCACGGGCGTCGGCAAGACCGAGCTTTGCAAGGCGCTGGGCGAGGCGTTGTTCGGCGACGAGGACAGCCTGATTCGCATCGACATGTCGGAATACATGGAAAAGCACTCGGTTTCCCGCATGATCGGCTCTCCGCCGGGTTATGTCGGCCATGAGGAGGGCGGGCAGCTCACCGAAAAGGTGCGCAGAAAGCCATATTCCGTGCTCCTCCTTGACGAGGTGGAGAAGGCGCACCCGGACGTGTTCAACGTACTTTTGCAGATTCTCGAGGACGGTCGACTGACCGACGGACAGGGCCG
>CAZVHV010000377.1:0-1672 GCA_964627025.1 uncultured Oscillospiraceae bacterium
CAGGACATCCGGGATCGACCCGGAATGGTCCTGTTCGGCGTGGTGCGCGACGATCTTGTGGACATGCTTCTGTTCGCGGTGCCCCTGTCCGTGATTGGAGCCAGGCTCTACTACATCATTTTCTACTTGGATCTCTACCGCGACGCCGACGGAAGGCTGGATTTCATGGAAATGGTGCGCACCCGGGACGGCGGACTCGCCATTTACGGCGCCATCATCGCCGCGCTGCTCACCGTCTTTGTTTTTACAAGGGTAAAGAAGCTTTCGTTTTTTGCGTGGACCGATATGGGCGTGTTCGGGCTGCTGATCGGGCAGATGGTCGGGCGCTGGGGCAACTTCGTGAATGTCGAGGCCTATGGCGGCGAGACCGATCTGCCGTGGCGCATGGGCATTTACGAATGGGTGAGCGGCACCTACCGTTATGTGGAGGTGCATCCGACCTTTCTCTATGAATCCCTGTGGAATCTGACGGGTTTCCTTTTGCTCGGGTTCTTTTCCAGAAAGGGCCGCCGCAAATTCGACGGCATGCTGTTTGCCCTGTACATCATGTGGTACGGCTTTGGCCGGGGCCTCATCGAAGGACTGCGTGCCGACAGCCTGTATTTTTTCGGGCTGAAGCTTTTCGGAGTTTCCGTCCGCACCTCCCAGGCGCTCGGCTTTACCTCTGCGCTGGTGGCTGCCTGTTTTCTTGTCTACCATCTGGCGGTGAAGAAACATACCCTGGATGAGCTGTATGTCAATCGGATCTCAAAAAAAGAAACAGAAGAGGAGACGGATAAAGATGGCGACCATTCTTGATGGAAAAGCCCTGGCGGCCAAGTGCAAAGAACAAATCAGGCAGGAAGTCCAAACGCTTGACAGAAAGCCCGGGCTTGCGGTGATTATCGTCGGAGAGGATCCCGCCTCCCGCGTTTATGTCAACAACAAGCGCAAAGACTGTGAGGAATGCGGTTTCTACAGCGAGGAGTACGCGCTGCCCGCCGCGACCTCGCAGAAGGAACTGCTGGAGCTGATCCATACCCTGAATCAGCGGAAGGACATCGACGGGATCCTCTGCCAGCTTCCGCTTCCCAAGGGTCTGGATGAGGAGGCCGTGCTGCTGGCCATAGACCCGCAGAAAGACGTGGACGGCTTCCACCCCATGAACGCGGGAGCACTGCTCATCGGGAAGGATGGATTCCTGCCCTGCACCCCCGCCGGGGTCATGAAGCTGCTGGAGGAATACGGGATCGACCCGCTCGGAAAGCACTGCGTGGTGGTGGGCCGCTCGAATATCGTGGGCAAGCCCATGGCGCTGCTGCTGCTGCGTGCGCACGGTACGGTGACCATCTGCCACTCCAAAACGCCTGATCTGGCGGAGGTCTGCCGAAGCGCCGACATCCTCGTCGCGGCGGTCGGGAAACGGAACCTCATTACCGGAGATATGGTGAAGGACGGCGCCGTGGTGGTGGACGTGGCCATGAACCACAACGAGGCCGGAAAGCTTTGCGGCGACGTTTCGTATGAAGAGGTCGCTTCCAGGGCGTCCTATATCACGCCTGTCCCGGGCGGCGTCGGACCCATGACCAGAGCCATGCTTATGGAAAACACGCTGAAGGCCGCCAAGACCCATCAGGATAAATAACAGCCCCAGCAGAAAGAGGAGCCGGATTTAAAAGTCCGGCTCCTCTTC
>CAZVHV010000378.1:0-1672 GCA_964627025.1 uncultured Oscillospiraceae bacterium
CGAGGTATTGAAACGGTTGTAGCCGTATGTGATGATGGAACCCGCATACCAGGGGTCGGCGTCGTACATGCCGTAAAGGGAGCCCTGGTAGCTGGAAACGGTGGCGGTATCGGAGAGGTCCTTCATGGTGGCCTTCGTGTGGGTATAACCCAGGGAAGCACCGAGGAGAAGGGGACCGGATACATTCCTGTCGAAACCGGCGACGATCCCTGCCAGGTCGTAGTTGTACCGGGAAGAGATGTCGCTGCCATGGCGGTCTCCGTTGCCCGCATATCCTTTCATCCAGAACCCCCGGCGGGGTCTCTCCCTGTCTTCCCTGCTCTTCAGGGCGCCAAGGATGGTATTGCCGGCGTCGGAACCCACGTCGCTTCGGGAGGCGAGCATGACGGACCGGTTCGCTGTCCCCGATGACGATCCTCCCGTCAGCAGGCCTCCCATCCTGTCCGAAAGGATATCCATGTACCTGCCAAAGGAGGAGAAGACGGCTCCGACAAGGCTGTTATGGGTGATACCGCCCATCTGATCGTAGGCGCGCCTCGCACCGTCCGTGGAGAGACCGAGCATGGTGTCGATGACC
The DNA here is from genome assembly GCA_964627025.1 of uncultured Oscillospiraceae bacterium. Taxonomy (GTDB): domain Bacteria; phylum Bacillota; class Clostridia; order Oscillospirales; family Oscillospiraceae; genus JAEWRY01. The sequence goes on from CAZVHV010000378.1 coordinate 578, forward strand.
TCCGCCATATCGCCCGTCGCGTAGGGCGAGATCCTGTCGATGGCGGAGGCAACGGCCCGTTCATTGCCCGGCAGGGCTACGTCAGCGAAGCTCGTGGAGTTTCGCGTGAGTGTCAGGAAGACGTTCGTCGCGTCATAGCTCAGGAACGGGGTGAGAAAAGCGAGGTTGCTCGTCACCGAGTCAAAGGCGCCCGTGACGGTACCCGCGGTGAGGATGGTGTAGTCCGTGCTCACCCTGTAAACGCCTGACTCCGCGAGGACGGCGACGGTACCCCCGTTGAGGGTGGCGGTGCCGGTGACCACGAGCTTGTCCGATTGCCCCGCCGCGTTGACCTCCACCTGGTAGGTCGCGCCTGGGTTGTGGGTGTAATTGCCCGTTATCGTCATCGTGCCGATCGAGTTGTTTGGTGCAATGGTCCCGGAGTTGGTGATGTCCCCGACGATGGTGCCGGTGCCCTTGAGGGTCCCGTTGTTGGTGAAGGTGCCGGCGTTGGTGAAGGTCCCATGGTTGGTGAAGGTGCCGCCCGCCATGTTGGTCAGCGTTCCGCTATTCGTCAGGGTAGCACCGAGGCTATTGACGAGAGCTGCCGCGTTGGTGATGGCGCCGCCTGCGTTGTTGGTCAGTGTTCCGTTGTTCTGAAGCGTGGCGAAGTTGACAAGCACATTATCGTTTGTCAGCGTGGCGTTGTTCGTCAGGACCGATCCGGCGTCGTTTCCCAGCCAGCCGCTGTTGGTGAGGGTTCCGTTGTTCGTAAGAAAGGAGCCGTCCTGGTTGGTGAGCTGGGCCCCGGCCAGGTTGTTGAGCGTGCCTGTGTTGGTCAACGTACCGCCGTCCGCGTTGAACAACCAACCGCCATTATCATTATTGAGGGTGCCCGCGTTGCTCAGTGTTCCGTTGTTGCCGAGCGTGTCGACGTTGGTCAGTGTGCCCGCGGCGGTGTTGGTGATCGTGACCCCGGCGTCATTCTCGATCGTGCCGTCGTTGACCAGCGTCCCGGCGTCGATCGTCAAACCCCCGTCGATGCAACAGGACCCGGTGATCGTCAGGGTTCCCGCTCCCGTCTTGGTGAGGGAGCCGGTGCCGGAGATAGTCCCC
>CAZVHV010000379.1:0-1666 GCA_964627025.1 uncultured Oscillospiraceae bacterium
ATCCAGATCGAGTCTGTCACCCGGCTCAACAACATCAAGCAGCGGTACGACCCCAACTGCCAGTTTGCCGAGGTGCTCATCGCCAACTACGACCTTCAGGAACGCGCCCGCCACGAACCCCAGCAGCTCAACCTTTTCAGCTATGCCAACAGAGAAAATGAACAGGAGGATTACTAAATGAAATTTGTAAAGGAACCCGACAAAAGCGGCATTGTGATTCCCGCTCCGGCCATCAAGCTCAGCGAGCTGGACGGACTGCCGCTGGAGATTCATACCCTGCCGGGCGCAGTAGTCGTGATCTCCGCCGAAATGGAGGCAATGGAACTCATTCGAACGGCAGAGTCGCTGAAGGAGCTCTTTGCCGAACTGCTTACGCATCTCGCCAAGGTCTGCGGACCCTGCAACCACTGCGATGGTACAAAGGCGGAGTGCCCACTCATCAATTCCTTCGGCACACCGGATGTACTGGTGCCCGGATGGGCGCTGGACGAGGCTGGTATCCCCAGAGATGCGAAGCTGACCTGCGACGCCGACGAGGAATCCGGCGAGATTCGTGTTTGCGCGGCGGACTACGAACACGACCTGACGGATGTGCCGCGCCATCTCGTCGAGAGTTTCCGTTCCTTTGGCTTCTGCCTCGGCGAGTTGGAGGAACACCTGATGGTGGAGGACATCGTCTATGGTGGTTGACGCCTATCTCTACCCGTGGTCAAGGGGCGACGCGCAAAACCGCAGTGAGCTGGAGCTGTGGCAGAAAAGCCATGACGCCAACATCTCCTGCCGCAAGGCCATAGACGGGGCTATCGGTCGGGATTTCGACGGAAGCACCCTCGCCCCCGGCTGCGCCGCCAGTGTAATCGCCGAGTACGGCTACAAGCGTACCGCGTTTGTGCTGGCAAACACGGTGCAGAATCTGGAGCATGACGGTCGCTTCTCGGTCGAAAACCGGGCTTGGGCGCAGCGGGTCTACGCGCCCGAGGACTCTCTGGCGGATATCAGTGCCTCAAGCCATCCCGCCGTGCTGAACATTTTTATCGATCAGTACAGGCGGGCGATACAGGCGCTGGGGATGTTCGACCGAACCCAATGCGAAGCGGATACCGGAGAGCTGGACTATACCGGCCGTGTCCTTGTCCTCTCGCCCGACATCCTCAAGGAGAGCTGCTGGCGGTTGGAGGATCAGCTCTGGTACGCGCACGACGGCTTCGGCTGCCGGCCTCACGCCAGAGGGCGCTCCATCCGCTCGACCTGTCTCGGTGACGGTGAGCAGACGCGCTGGAACCGCGCGGATTTCGTGGGCATTCTGAAAGACGAGCTTCTGCCGGAATGGGCCAGAGAGCGCCTTGCGGAGCTGACCGGGCAAAAGCAGAGCGGCGATCCCGTGATGGGAGGCATGGACATGAATTAGAACGGAGGTGAATCCAATGCCGAAAATCTATATCGACACGCACAACCGTATCATCAGCTACGGCAACCCTGCCGGATATATCAGCAGCGGCAAAGCCGTGGCCGACACCATCTTCCAAACCGGCGAGCTGGAAGCGTTCCTTTCAAAGCAAAATCTTGAAACCGAGTGGCGGGACGGCATATATGACCGGCTTGTCCTCGGTCAGCAGAGCGGCTTTGACCCGGAGGCTCCGACCCTGAAAAACTGTCGAATCTGGCA
>CAZVHV010000380.1:0-1661 GCA_964627025.1 uncultured Oscillospiraceae bacterium
GGGCGCTCGAATCAGAACAGGTGTTTTGGCCGTTGACGGTGCGGCGGGTCCATTATCTGCTGCTGAATGATCCTCCTCTTAGACACGATAAAAAACCCGGATCGACATACCGGAACGAGCTGAAAAGTTACAAGGCGCTGACGAACCTGTTACTCCGGGCGCGGCTTGCCGGAGAGATCCCCTACGAAGCCATTGAGGATGAAACCAGACCGATCCGTGTAATCCAAACCTATCAGAATCCAGCCGACTTCATAAAGGATCAGGCAACTGATTTCCTCCGCGGGTACGCACGAGATCTTCTCCGGGGCCAGCCGAACCATATCGAGATCCTGGTGGAGAAGAACGCGATCCGAAAGCACGTTGAGGTGGTGGCGGATGACTATTGCGTACCCGTCACTACTGGACGTGGATATTCGAGTCTGACACCACGGCTGAACATGGTTCGGCGGTTCGTACGGTCGGGGAAGGGAAAATTGATCCTGCTGATTTTGAGCGACTTCGATCCTGACGGTGAAGAGATTGCAGCATCCTTCCCGCGTTCATTGAGAGATGATTTTGGGCTGCAAAACGTGATCGCTTACAAGGTGGCGCTCTCCGGTGATGATGTTCGCGAGTACGGACTGCCAGCAGATATGGAAGCAAAAGATACTTCCACGAACTATCGGAAGTTTGTTGAGCGGCACGGTGTTCATGTAGCCGAACTGGATGCTGCGCCTGTTGAACTTTTGCAGGATAAACTCAGAACGGCGATTGAAAGCTGTTTGGATATGGACCTATTCCGGCGGGAACAGGATCAAGAAAGAGATGACGCGGGATTCATAGCGGCACGGAAGAAGATCGTCATAGAGAGCATGAAGGAGGGCTGAGAAAATGATGAACAAGACCGTCAAGTTTGCAGAAAAAAATTGTCCCATGATTTGTGTCACAATTTGGGCGTTATCCGTGATGACGTCGCTGATTTTTATTTTCGCCGGAAGGTGAAAAAATTCATGGAAAGGGGGCATAGGGAGTGAGTGGAGAGGATGAACAAGGGCGGAAGCCGTTTTTTGGCCAGAGGTTGGGCGGCGTGAAGGTTCACCGAACCGGGGAGCGGCATCCACGGCGCGGCGAAAGAATTTTTCACACGCACCATGACGGGAGCTTTAACACTAACAACGAAAAGGAAATGGAGGATGGACAGATGGAAATGACACAGGCGGAACGAGCAGAAAAATTAAAAGAGATTGAACAGCGGGCGGAAGCATTCCGGCGGGAAAATCCAGAGGCGGCGGCACGAGCCGAACAGGAACAGCGGGCATGGGCAGCGGAGCAGGCGGAAAAACTCTATGGGTTTGAGGCTGCGGTTGCAAAGCTGCGGGCTACGGGCATGAGCCTTTCAGATTCGGTCCGCAAAGTGGCGGCGGAAAATCCCGCACTGCATGATGACTATCTTACCAGGTCGCAGACGGGCCAGGTGCGGCCATTGTCATGATCGGCCAGGAAGGGGGGAATATGAAAGAGATTATCAAAAACGCACTTCCCGCTGACTTTCCAGACCTACTGCGAACCCGTGAAAATGCGCGGGATCGGCTGACGATGCTGATAGGCAAGTTGGATGATGCAAGGCAGCGGGAGACATCTTTAAGGTCGGAAGTCGAACGGCTGGACAACGAGCTTGCGGC
>CAZVHV010000381.1:0-1658 GCA_964627025.1 uncultured Oscillospiraceae bacterium
AAGGTCAAAGCAGCTTTTGAATCAGCAAGGCAGAATCCCGCCGAGGAGAACAGCTTTCGCCAGCTCCGCTTGAACCAGTGGGTTAAACAGGCTGTACGCTGGATGCCGATGGACAAATGGGATGCCTGCGCCTTTGTTGTTGACCCGGAAGCCTTACGCGGCCGGGTTTGCTACGGAGGTCTTGACCTTTCCTCTTCCACTGATATTACTGCCTTTGTGCTGGTTTTCCCGCCGATGGACGAGAATGACAAGTATGCCGTGCTTCCGTTCTTCTGGATACCGGAAGACAACATCGATTTGCGTGTGCGCAGAGACCATGTGAATTATGATGTGTGGAAAAAACAAGGCCATTTGCAAACCACCGAAGGCAATGTCGTCCATTACGGATACATTGAAAAATTCATTGAGCAACTTGGCGAGAAATACAACATCCGTGAAATTGCTTTTGACCGCTGGGGCGCTGTGCAGATGGTGCAGAACCTTGAGAGCATGGGTTTCACAGTTGTTCCCTTCGGTCAGGGCTTCAAGGATATGAGTCCTCCCACCAAGGAGCTCATGAAGCTGACGCTGGAACAGAAGCTGGCGCATGGTGGGCATCCGGTCCTCCGCTGGATGATGGACAACATTTTCATCCGCACCGACCCGGTCGGCAACATTAAAGTGGATAAAGAGAAATCCACAGAAAAAATCGACGGCGCTGTGGCAACGATTATGGCTCTTGATAGAGCGATCCGCTGCGGCAATGACAATGGCGCTTCGGTCTATGACGACCGAGGCATTTTATTTATCTGAAAGGAGTGTGATTGCTTATGAGCATATTTTCGGGCATTTTCAAGGCGCGTGACAAGCCTACCAACAGCACGGTCGGCAGTGGCTACCGCTTTTTCTTCGGCGGCTCAACCTCCGGCAAAGCCGTGACCGAACGGTCCGCAATGCAGATGACGGCGGTTTACTGCTGTGTCCGCATTTTGGCCGAAGCCATCGCCGGCCTGCCAATCCACATGTACCGCTACAAAGAAGACGGCGGCAAGGAGAAAGCCATCGACCACCCGCTGTACCTGCTGCTCCATGACGAGCCCAACCCGGAGATGAGTTCCTTTGTGTTCAGGGAGACGCTCATGACACACTTGCTGCTCTGGGGCAACGCCTACGCGCAGATTATCCGAAACGGACGCGGAGAAGTCATTGCACTGTATCCGCTGATGCCGAACAAAATGACGGTCGACCGTAACGCGAACGGGCAGCTTTATTACACCTATCAGCACTCCAACGATGAAGCCAAAACAATGAAAACCAATACGGTCATTCTGAAGCCCTCTGACTTGCTGCACATTCCGGGCCTAGGCTTCGACGGGCTCGTTGGCTATTCGCCAATTGCTATGGCCAAGAACGCCATCGGCATGGCAATCGCCTGTGAGGAATACGGCGCAAAATTCTTCGCCAACGGCGCGGCTCCGGGCGGCGTACTGGAACATCCCGGTACCATTAAGGACCCGACCAAGGTGCGCGAAGCATGGCAGTCACAGTTCGGCGGCAGCGGCAACGCTAACAAGATCGCAGTGCTGGAAGAAGGCATGAAGTATACGCCCATCGGGATCTCTCCAGAACAAGCGCAGTTTCTGGAAACGCGAAAGTTCCAGATCGATGAGATAGCTCGA
>CAZVHV010000382.1:0-1657 GCA_964627025.1 uncultured Oscillospiraceae bacterium
AGAGGGCTATGCCCGCATATGAAATACCCCCGGCTAGGCCGGGGGATATTTATTTGTAAAGGTTTGACTATTTAGATGACGCTGAAAAACGGCTTTATATAGGCGTTTTTCGGCCCTCGGAAACAGAGCGCGCTTTCTTTTCGTTTTTTTGTGCGAAAACTGTACGAGATTCGAACCCCCACCTCTGGACAAAAGAAAAAAACGGAGCAGCCCAATGGCCGCCCCGCTAAGCTGTGGATATTCAATTTAGCGCCATCTCCATTTCAATCCCCGGCATGCCGAATTTGACTCGTATTAAATCTTTGGATAGCACTGTTACCTGCTGAATAATCCGTGCCGCCAGCCTATCGTCGTATTCATTCAAGGCCCCGCCTTTTTCCCGTATGGCGTCAAACAGGGCTTTCACGCGTCCGCTGGTATATGCCATAATCTCCTGTTCCTGCCGCAGATGATTCAGTCGTTGATGCAGCGCTTCCTTCTCTGATGCGATTCTCAAAAACGCTTGATCACGCTTTTGAGAATCCTCTGCATTCCTGGGTATGGTCTGGAATGTTTTTTCAAATTCAAGATTGAGCTTTGCAAGCTGGTTTTCCAGTGCGGTCGCATCTTCCGCGCCTGCCGTTTTCCCAATTGCCTGCGCCAGCGTGCGCATCGTTTCCTCCTCTATTATGCTCTGCCGCTCCAGCACCTGATTCATGGCCTTTTTCAGGGCATTGTGCAGTGCGGCTTCTTCTATGGTATCTGAGTTTTTGCAGCCGGTGGATTCCAACCGGCTGATACACCGCCACACGATTTTTTTACTGCCGTCCCGCTGCCGCCAGGTACACCGCCTATAAGCCGAGCCACATTCTCCGCAGACCAGCCGTTCGGTCATGGCATATTTGCAGGAGAATTTACCCTGCTTCGTCCGGCCTGTTTTGGCGTCGGGGACACGCTTATTCGCGCGCTTGGTCATTTCTTCCTGTACCCATTCAAACATCTCCCGTGTGATAATGGCGGGATGGCTGTTTTTTACCAGGTACATCGGAAGCTCGCCGTTATTCTTGCGTACCTTTTTGCTGATACAGTCCACGCGGTAGGTTTTTTGCAGCAGGGCGTCCCCGCAGTATTTCTCATTGGTCAGAATGTTGCGGATCGCCTGTCTTGACCAGCCGGATAACCCGGATGCCGTGGCCCTCTTGTCCGCAATCAGTCCTTGCTGTATCTGCGTTAGACTGTAGCCCGCAAGGTACTCTCGGAAAATCCGTTCCACCGTTTTTGCGTCCTCCGGCACGATCACCGGCTGTCCGTCTTCGCCCTCGGCGTAACCGATCAGCCACTCGTACTGGAAAATCACGTTTCCGTCCCGCATGCTTTTTTGTTTTCCCCATTTCACATTGGCGGAAAGCGATTCCGATTCCGCTTGTGCAAAGCCTGCGAACAGGGTAATCAAGAACTCGCTTGTTTCCTTGAGTGTATTGATGTTCTCCTTCTCGAAATATACCGCGATCCCTCGGGATTTTAGTTCCCGCACCGTATTGAGGCCGTCCACCGTGTTTCTGGCCCAACGGCTGACTGATTTACACAGGATCAAATCGATCTTTCCACGTCGGCACAAGCGCATCATTTTGTTGAATTCCTCCCGCTTGTCCATCCGGGTGCCGGTGATCCCTTCATC
>CAZVHV010000383.1:0-875 GCA_964627025.1 uncultured Oscillospiraceae bacterium
AGGTTCCTGGCCGATATTGAGCAGCCCCACGCGTGGATGGTCCACGCCCTGCGTGACCTTGAGATAGGTGCTGGCAAGCGCTGCAGACTGGGTCAGATGAACGGTATTCGCCTCGGTCTGGGCTCCCGCATCGACCAGGAGCACGCTGCCGGTTGGGGTTGGCAGCGGGACCGCCATAGCGGGACGCCTGAGGCCGGGAATTAGACCCACCAAGTGTTTGGCGGCAGCCACGAGGGCCGCACTGTTGCCGGCACTGACGACCGCATCGACTTCGCCTTCCGCCAGGAGCCGCATGGCGACGCTCAGCGACGCTCCCCGCTTCTTGCGAAGGGCCACCATGCCGGCCTCGTCCATGCCAATCGCCTCGGCGGCGTGAATGATCCGAATCGAGGAACCCGCGCTCGAGCTTCCAAGAAGTTCCCGTAAACGTTTCTCCTGTCCGATCAGGAGCAGTTCGGCGGAAGTCAGCGGTATTGCCCGAAGAGACCCCAGGACCGGTGCTTCCGGAGCATGGTCCCCCCCCATGGCATCCACCGCGATCTTCATAACCCAAGACCCTGCGCATCTGGAGCAAAGCGGCTATTCTTCGTCGAGCTCCAACACCAGCCGGTCGCGGTAATAGCCACAGCCCGGACAAACCCGGTGGGGAAGGCGCTGTTCATTACACTGAGGGCAGCGCGACAGGGACGGCGCGGCAAGGCCCCGGTGCGCGTTTCGCTTGTCCCGCCGAGCCTTGGAAGTCTTCCTTTTGGGTACTCCCATTACAATTCTCCTTCACCAGTGGACACGCTACAAGTCTTCGGTGGAACCCCCCAGACGACCCTTGATCGCTTCGAGGGCGGCAAAGGGTGATTTGCCGGTCTGCTTTTCACAGT
>CAZVHV010000383.1:885-1097 GCA_964627025.1 uncultured Oscillospiraceae bacterium
CTCTTCGTTGCGGTTGGTTCCACAATGCGGGCAGAGCCCGCGGCAATCTTCGGAACAAAGGATCTTAACGGGCAGAGCGAGAAAGATCTGTTCGACCACCAATGCATCGATGTCGATAACAAGGCCGTCAAAAAACTCAAAATCCAGATCCTTAGCGTCGAGCTCGATCTCCTCTGATGGTTCCAGTTCCTCGTCTTCGACCAGGAACACGT
>CAZVHV010000383.1:1107-1657 GCA_964627025.1 uncultured Oscillospiraceae bacterium
GCCCTTGATGGTTCCCGAAACATGGATGTGATCCGTCCGTTTTTGGATCTCGAGGTCCACATTGAGCGGACGCGTCAGCTTGAACTCGAAGGGGTCATCCTCGGGCAAATACTGCCTGAGATGGGCGTCCGCCCAATGAAAATGCAGGAACCGTCCCGCATCCGGTATTTCATCCACCCGTACGCGCATGACACCCGTTCGCCCCTTTTACGAAAGCTTGTTAGTATAAATTTCTATGATGAAGTGTCAAGCGCTTTTCCACAGCGCTGACGGCGGCGCTCGGGTAGACCGGCCGGCCGGCCCTGTCACCGGAAGTATCGAGGCGCTCCTTGAACGGTCGGCCTGGTGGGAGCTCTGGTAAGGGGTGAAGACAAAAAACACAAAGGGCAGGGCCGTTGCCGGCCATGCCCTCGGAAGTGCTAAAAATAGACGCTTGCGAATCAGGCTTGCCTGGATCTCCCGCGGAGGGCGGCCAGCCCCACCAGCCCGAAGCCCAGCAGCAGCATGCTGGCGGGTTCGGGAACTGGAGAGAGACTGTCGTCTGCCAGGA
>CAZVHV010000384.1:0-1656 GCA_964627025.1 uncultured Oscillospiraceae bacterium
ATGGACCGCTTCCGCAGCGCGCAGGAGCGCCAGCAGTCGAGGGAGGAGACCGTGCAGGAGCGCTACCGCAGCAATCTTCTGCGCGCGATCTCGCACGACCTGCGCACCCCCCTCTCCGGCATCATGGGCACGGCCGAGGTGCTGATGAACATGACCGACCCGGAGGACCCGCGCTACCCCCTGGCGCAGGGGATCCGGATGGACGCCGACTGGCTCCATTCGCTGGTCGAGAATATCCTGAGCCTCACCCGCCTGCAGGACGGCAGGCTGGCCATCACGAAGCAGCCGGAAGCGGTGGAGGAGGTCATCGGCGGCGCGGTGGGCCATATCGGCAAACGGTCGCCCGAGTATGAGATCACGGTGGACATTCCCGAAGAGGTGCTGATCGTGCCCATGGACGCAAAGCTGATCGAGCAGGTCCTGGTCAATCTGCTGGACAACGCCATCCGGCATTCGCCGCCCGACCGCGAGATCGGCATTTCGGTGCAGGAGGACAGGGAGAGACATTTGGCCGTATTTTCGGTCTCCGACCGCGGCTGCGGGATCGCCGCGTCCGAGCTGTCCAATATCTTTCAGATGTTCTATACCACGCGCGCGTGGGCGGCCGACGCGCAGCGGGGCGTGGGCCTGGGACTGACCATCTGCGAGGCCATCGTCAGGGCGCACGGCGGCACGATCGAGGCCCGCAACCGCGCCGACGGACAGGGCGCCGAATTTGTCTTCACGCTGCCAATGGAGGTTTGAACCATGCCGGAGAGGAAGGAACACATCCTGATCGTCGAGGACGACCAGCAGATCCGGAATTTTATCTGCTACGCGCTGAAGCAGGAGGGGTTCCCCCACGAGACCGCGGGAACGGCCCAGGGGGCGCTGTCCGCCCTCGTGTCCGGGCAGTTCGACCTGATGCTGCTGGATCTCGGCCTGCCCGATTTTGACGGCATGGAGGTCATCAAAAAGGTCCGCGAGTGGTCGGAAATGCCCATCATCGTCGTTTCCGCCCGCGACCAGGACAAGGAAAAGGCGGCGGCCCTGGACAACGGGGCGGACGATTATCTCACGAAGCCCTTTTCGGTGACCGAGCTGATGGCGCGCATCCGGGTCGCGCTCCGGCACCTGCAGAGGGTGGGGTACATGAGACGGCAGACGAGCCTCGCGGTGGGCGGGATCCGGATGGACCTGGAGAAGCGCCTGGTCTACCTCGACGACGCCGAGCTGCATGTGACCCCGATGGAGTACAGCCTGCTCGCTTTGTTTTTCCGGAACATCGGCAAGGTACTGACGACGAAATATATTTTGAGCGAGATCTACGGCGTGGGCTATGGGTCCGATACGCAGGCCCTGCGCACCCTGATGGCCGGACTGCGGCGCAAGATCGAAAAAAACCCGGCGAAGCCGCGCTATATTCTGACCGAGATCGGCGTCGGATACCGCCTTTCGGACGAATAGGCGTTCCGGGAAAAAAGAGCGGACGGCCCCCCGTTCCATATGCTCACAGGTTCCTCACAGAGAGCGCGGACCTCTCACACTGCACTCACAGCTTCTTTGCTATGATAAGCATGCAAAATATCCGCTTGCTTGAAAGGTGGCTGGAAGCGATGGAACAGAGGAAAGAATCGGAATACAGGGAGGACCTGACCGGCCTTTGCGCCGAGGTCA
>CAZVHV010000385.1:0-1653 GCA_964627025.1 uncultured Oscillospiraceae bacterium
AGAAGTGTCACTGGTCAGGATGGCGTAGTGGTTGTTGCGCAGCGACTGCCGCTGCGCCTTGACAGTCGAATTGTTAGGCATATCGTGTCTCCTTTCTCACTCCCACGGAAACGGGAGCTGGTCCTTGATCGTATAGGTAGCGGACTTCACATAGATGTCCATGTCCTGGAGGTAATCGTCCTGCACCTGCCCGTACCGTTGGTAGCCGTTCCGGCGCATGGTATTGTGCAGGGCAGCGTTGATCGGGTACAGCAGGTTCTCACGGGCATAGATGTCGATGCGGAAGGTGATCTCTTCCTCCAGAGGCTGGTCGTCCGCGAAACGGGTGTATTCCCGGTCTGACTCGAATACGGCCAGCCGGGGAAAGACCTCCGCCTCCGGGGAGAGAATCTGGTATATGGCGGGATTGCCATAGGGATCGGTGGCCAGAAGCGCCGTCAGTTCTTCACTGGCCAGCAGCTCGTCCACCAGGGTCGATGCGTCCATATCGGGTCCTCCTATTTGATACCCAGCCTGTTTTCGATTTCCCGCTTGACGGTCTCCATCGCTTCATCGCCTCGCGCCTCAGCGCTCTCGCGGATGAATGCGCGTTCCCGGATGCGCTTGGTACCGTATTCGAGGAACTTCCAGTAATAGCTGGGACCGTTCACACCGCCAACGACCGTCACGCCCGACGTATACTCGCTGGCGGAGACGCTGGTGGTCAGCTGGTCTGCCAGGTGCTTTGCGGTGCGGCCCTGGGTGGCGGGATGGCCGTTCTTGCTCCGGGGAGCGCGGACGTGGGCTTCTTCCCTGATGATCTCAGCGCCTTTGCGGAGCGCCTGACCTGTTGCGGCTCTGGCGTCCTTGCCCATGTTTTTCACGCGGGTGCCCAGGTCTTTCAGCCCGTCAATCCGTACATTTGCCATCGGCGGTCACCGTCCTCGCCAGGATTTCCTGCGCTTCATGCCGGTTGTTCCTGTCCGTGATAGATGTGATGTTGTAGACAACGCCGTCCAGCCGTATCCGCATTTCAGGAGAGACATCCTTCCGGTACCGGATGGTGAAGCGCACCTCGTTCTCCCGGTTGATTGCGGCAGCCTCCCAGAACTCCCTTCCGGACAGCGGCTCCACGCCGCACCAGCAGGAGAAAGCAGTTTCCCAGCGCTCCTGGCTGATGCCGTGATTCACGGTGACAACCCGGCGCAGGAAATCCACGCGGTTCCGCAGGGTGCTGGGATACAGAGGATTACGTCTCATGGGCGTCCCTCCCTGACAGCGAACAGCAGTGAGCGGAGCGTGAGAAGCAGACCGAGGTGATCCGCTTCCTCCCGGTGCTCATACAGATAACCAAGGGTGTAATAGACAGCTACGCGGAGCGCCGCCCGGAGGGAGATCACATCCGCGCTATCATCCTCTGATGGAACAGCGTCCGCCTGCGCCCACTCGGCGTCAGTCAGCCGCGCCACATCGGCGCACAGCCTGCCCGCCGAAAGAAGGAGACTGCCGATCAGCGCGTCATCATCGTTTGCGTCCACACGCAGGTATTCTTTAGCCTCATCCAGGGTGATCAGCGCCATAGGTCAGCCTCCTTCCCGCAAATCAAGTCGGTGTGGCCGAGTCCGCTTCCATCAGACCGGCGGTCTTCAGCTTAGCCAGGAGGGCGTTGAAGTC
>CAZVHV010000386.1:0-1652 GCA_964627025.1 uncultured Oscillospiraceae bacterium
CTTTCAGCCCTGTGGCGGGGTTATGATTTTGTGTTATTATCGACGTAATAGCATCACCGTCGCCGCTCATGGAATTGATGTTTTCTTTCTCGAACCGGACTTCAATGCCGAGATCCTTCAGGTGGCGGACTGTGTTCAGCAGGTCCACGGTGTTCCGGGCAAAACGCTGTATGCTCTTGGTGAGGACGATGTCGATGTTCCCGGCCTCGCATTCAGCCAACATCCGGTTGAACTCTTCGCGCTTCTTAGTTCCGGTCCCGGAAATGCCGTAATCGGCAAAGACGCCCGCGTATTCCCATTCAGGATTCTTCTGGATCAGGGCGCTGTAGTAGCTTACCTGTGCAGAAAGCGAGTGCTGCATCCGCTCGGAGTCCATAGACACTCTGGCGTAGGCGGCAACCCGCTTTCTCTTCGGAAGAACCGGCGTTGTTCTCTCAAGTTTTTCTACAGTTTTCAAGAGAAATCCCTCCTTTCGGTGTGACTATATATCACTCTAAAGAGGGTACATAGCAAGCGTTTTCCGATAATAAACTACCCAAATATGGCCGGTATTTTTGCAGCAGTTTGGTATCAATCTCAGCGTACTCCTCCGGGGTGATCAGGCCCTTTTCCAGCATGGTTTTCGCTACGGAGAGGGCTGCCTGGTATCGCATATCATCGCGGATTTGCTTCTGTGTCATTGGACAGCCCTCCTTCCGTAGCGGCCTTCGATATAGCACGCGTGGGAGCAGTACTTCCGGCCAGCGTTGCCATAGGCGGTGAAAGGCTTCCCGCAGGTTGGGCAGATGAATTCATAGAGCGCCTTTCGCCGGACTTGCTCTGGATGGGCATTCCACCATGTCTGCCTGCAATCCGGGCAACAGAACTTTTTCCGTTTAGCACCGGGGATTTGCGTCAAGGCGGCACCGCAGTTGAGACAGACATCCGTGGTGATCTCCACCGGAGTGTTGGTCTCGGCCTTTACGCCAGCGAGGCCGTGATTTCTGCAGTAGGCCTTGACGCTATCTTTGGACAGACCGACAGCGTTGGCGATGGCAGTGTAGCCGTACCCCTGATGCCGGAGGTCTGTTATTTTCTTTCTCTGTTCGTTTGTCATGATGACCTCCAATCCGATGGCTTGGCCTTCACTTTCCACTGGAGATTGGGAGGCGTTTTGAGCGGACAGAAATAAAAAAAGCGGGCCTGCAGGATTTCTCCCACAGGCCCAGATGGCAGGTTTATAGCTTTTTGCAGTAATCGAGGCTGATCCAGCCAGCGCCGGATTTGAGCTTGCCCCAACCGGAGCGGGAGCCCTGACCGGATTGCACGTCCACGATAGTGAACACACCAATGCCGGTATAGGAGCCGGTGCGGCTGTAGTTGGTACCAGGACCCTTGCGGATATTCAGATCCCGGATGCTGACCTTCACAAAGAAGGGTACGTCCTTCACCTGCGGGGCAGCAGGAGTGGCAGGTGTGACCGGAACCACAGTTCCGGCAGCGTCATAGGCAGGTCTGCCATAACCGAGGATACGACTGTTGGTCAGAGAGTAATTCCTCCGCGCCACCTGATTGCTGGTGTTGCCCTCAATTGTGTGGACCTGCTTCTTATCCACGGATTCAACAATGCCGGTGTGCGTGGAGTTGTCCAGCGACGTACCGAAGAAAATCTG
>CAZVHV010000387.1:0-1644 GCA_964627025.1 uncultured Oscillospiraceae bacterium
AGAACAGTTCTTTGTCATGATGAGCACAAAAGCCAGTGAATGTAGACATCTGACTGGGGATACCATCTGCGTGATGGATCAGGTGAAGGACAGCAAGAACAGCGACGAAAGCTGGCTGGAACACATCGCCCTGAAGGAAGCGATCGCCAAGCTCACAAAGCGGGAAAGACATATTTTGAGTCTCCGCTTTTTCCAGGGAAAGACCCAGATGGAGGTTTCGGCCGAAGTCGGCATTTCCCAGGCGCAGGTATCCAGATTGGAGAAAAACTCCATCAATCAGATCAGAAAAAATCTCTAGGGAACGATGGGCGGCCTTTCGGTCGCCCATACATAATTTTACCGAATTTTCGGTATGGTACAAGTAGGGGCCTTCATATGCTTCCTTATCAAGGATAAAGAGGGGAGTGTGCCTTATGGAGAGCCGGGTCACCGATCTGCGGGATAAAGAGATCATCAGCGTCAGCGACGGCTGCCGCTTTGGGTATGTGGGAGACGTGGAGGTCGATCTGGAAACCGGGCGGGTAAACGCTCTGATCGTTCCAGGCCGGCTGCGCCTCTTCGGACTGCTGGGCAGGGAAGAGGACTGGGTTTTTCCCTGGGGTTCCATCCGGAGATTTGGCGAAGACATCATTTTGGTGGAAGGAGAGCGCCAGGGCAGGCAGCTTGCCCGCGGCGGGCGCAGACGCCAAAGGTAAAAAATTTATGCGGCGATTCCAAAAAACCTTGTATTTTTGCGGATACTATGTTAGAATACCAAGGCATTACACACGGGGAAGGATCTGCGGCCGTGTGCCCCGCAGGGGGTTGGCTGCGGAAATGAGCATCCCGGAGGTAAAACTAAAATAACAGGAGGAACATCAATCCATGGCAGTTGTATCTATGAAGCAGCTTCTCGAGGCAGGCGTTCACTTTGGTCATCAGACCCGCCGCTGGAACCCCAAGATGGGAACCTATATCTACACCGAGCGTAACGGCATCTACATCATCGATCTGCAGAAGACGGTGAAGAAGCTGGAGGAGAGCTATAACTTCGTGCGTCAGCTTTCCGAAAACGGTCAGAGCCTTCTTTTCGTGGGCACCAAGAAGCAGGCGCAGGAGGCTATCCGCGAGGAGGCCACTCGCTGCGGCATGTATTTCGTGAATGCCCGCTGGCTCGGCGGTATGCTCACCAACTTTAAGACCATGCGCGGCCGCGTGGATCGTCTGAACCAGCTGAAGAAGATGCAGGAGGACGGCACCTTTGATATGCTTCCCAAGAAGGAAGTCATCAAGCATCTGGGCGAGATCGCCAAGCTGGAGAAGTACCTCGGCGGCGTGACCGAGATGCGCAAGCTGCCCGGCGCTCTCTTTGTTGTGGATCCCCGCAAGGAGCGCAACGCCATCAACGAGGCCCGCAAGCTTGGGATTCCCATCGTCGCGATCGTGGATACCAACTGCGACCCCGATGAGGTCGATTATGTCATCCCGGGCAATGATGACGCCATCCGCGCCATTCGCCTGATCGCCTCGGTTATGGCAAATGCGATCCAGGAGGGCAAGCAGGGTGCCGATAACGCGCCTGAAGAGGCTGCGAAAGTGGCAGAGCCCGCTGCCGAGTAATTTAGATTTTAAAAGCGCCCGCCGCGCGCGGCGGGCGCTTCTTTA
>CAZVHV010000388.1:0-1628 GCA_964627025.1 uncultured Oscillospiraceae bacterium
ATCAGATCATCAACGGAAAGGGCATCGTTTACGGTTGCCGCCAGCGCCTCATAAAGGAACGCGTTGATGGCAGGATCTTCTTTTCCGATATTTTTCGCGTGCTCGGCATAGGCCGCAATACCTTTTACGCCATAAATGATCATCTCCCGGAGGGAGCGCACGTCCTCGTCCTTCGTGAAGAGGACGCCGATCTGAGCCGCCTTTTCGAGCATGGACGCTCTGGAGTCCACCGTAAAGGTCGCCGCGTCGTGCAGGCCCTCGGAGGGCATGGCTCCTCTCAGCGCATCGCGGAGAGCAAGCATTTTCCGGATCTGGTTTTCGATCGCCCCGGCGTCAAAGTTTGCGTTGGTGATCGTCATGAAAAGGCTGGTAAGCACCTCGCCATGAAACCCGCTCAGCTTTTCGCTGTCCGCATTTCCGGCGGCTGCAAGCACCGAGATTCCCTTGACTGTGTAAAGCAGGAGATCCTGAAGCTTCGCGACCTCCTCGGTTTTTCCGCATACGCCGCAGACCTCGCAGCCGGTCCCCTTTGCGGTCTCCTGACATTGATAGCAAAACATGCTCATATATTTGTGCTCCTTTCTACTTGTTCCATGGAAACAGATTTCATTGTTTCTCCGCCTTCCTTATTATGGGGCGGGCTGACGGTAGGATGGCTCAGCCTTTCGGTGCAGGTGCCTTCACGACGATCAGCTCCAGCGGGTCCGCATGCAGGTTTCTGACGTTCATTTTGGTCTGAAACGGGATCTTCAGCAGCGTGCCTCCCTCATATTCCCGGGTCTCCTGATCATCAAGCCCGATGGAGAGGGTCCCCCGCAGAACGGTCATATAGACGTTCGAATTGGAAAGATGCTCGGGAAGGCCCTCGCCCTGCGGAAACACCATGTGAAGATAATGCAGGTTCTCATCGAAAACGATCTTTTCGACCGCCTTGTCAGTTCCTCCGAACAGTTTAAAAACTTGCTCAACCATGTTCAAATCCTCCTGTCAGTCCAAAATCCTGCCGTCGGCAGAAATCGTAATCACCTGCCACGGAATAAACTTTCCGCTGTTTTGAAGGGCCTTCCTGGCCGCATTCTCCAGGCCGCCGCAGCAGGGAACCTCCATGCGCACGATCGTGACGCTCTTGACATTGTTATTTTTGATGATGGCCGTGAGCTTTTCGCTGTAGTCTCCCTCGTCGAGCTTCGGGCAGCCGATCAACGTCACCCTGTTTCGGATGAAGCGGTTGTGGAAGTCGCCGTAAGCGTAAGCCGTGCAGTCGGCGGCGATCAGCAGGTTCGCGCCATCGAAATACGGGGCGTTTACCGGCACGAGCTTGATCTGGACCGGCCATTGCGACAGCTGGCTTTTATTTTCCGTGCCCGCCGTTTCGGAGACGCGGCACACGTCTTCATGCCGGATGGTTTTGGACTGGGTGCCCGGGCATCCGCACGGAAGGACTTCGCCCTGCTTGTTTTTCTTCACGGCAGCCTCGTCGTATTCCGCCGCCTCCCGCTCTTCAAAACGGATGGCCCCCGTCGGGCAGGCGGGCAGACAGTCGCCCAGACCGTCGCAGTAATCATCGCGCAGGAGCTTTGCCTTTCCCTCCACCATACCGATGGCGCCCTCGTGGCAGGCCTCGGCGC
>CAZVHV010000389.1:0-1626 GCA_964627025.1 uncultured Oscillospiraceae bacterium
GGCAAGGGTAAAAATATGGAAGATACGATCGTCGCTCCGGCGACGGGCGCGGGCACGGGCGCGATATCCGTGATACGGGTATCCGGGAGCGAATCCAAAGGGATAGCCGGAAAGATATTCGACAACCATGAAAAACTGGAGCATGCCCGGATGGTGCATGGGAGGATCCTTTGCGGAGGCCGTTGTGTGGACGAGGTGATGGCGGCTTATTTTGCCGCGCCCGAAACCTATACCGGCGAGGATTCGCTGGAGATCTACTGCCATGCCAGCGCCCCCGGCGTGTACGAGATCATACGCTGTATCACCGATGCGGGCGCGCGGTTGGCCGAACCCGGCGAATTCACGCGGCGCGCTTTTTTAAACGGCAAGATGGACCTGACCCAGGCCGAAGCGGTATGCGATTTTATTGGCGCGACATCCGACGCGGGGGCGCGCGCCGCGCAGTTTCAGCTGCAGGGCGGGCTGAAAGAAAAGGTCCGGGGATTTCAGGACCGCTTATCCGACCTGCTGGCTGAGGCGCAGGCGGCGGTGGAATACCCCGAGGAGGATCTGGAGCTTGCCATTGCGCAGAAAGAGGCGCCCTATCTGGCGGTACTGCTTGCGGAAATACGAAGGCTGGCAGCGACGTTTGAAACCGGCGCGGTCATCAAAAACGGAATCCTGACCGCCATTGCGGGAAAGCCCAACGTGGGGAAATCTTCCCTTTTAAACGCGCTGGCCGGGCGCGAACGCGCGATCGTCGCGCGGTATCCAGGCACCACGCGGGACACCGTTGAGCATACGGTTTCGATCGGCGGCGTTGTATTCAACCTGACGGATACCGCCGGTATCCGTTCCACACGGGACGAGATTGAAGAAATGGGCGTATCCCGCTCGAAGGCCGCGCTTTTGGCCGCGCAGCTCACGCTTTTCGTGCTGGACGCTTCGGCGCCTCTCGGCAAAGAGGATTTGGAAGCCTTTTCCCATGTGGGCGGGCGCGCGATCCTGGTGCTGAACAAGTCCGACCTTGCACCGGTTATGACCGGAGAGGATGCGCAAAAAGAGTTGGGGGATTTTCCCGTTGTGAAAGTCTCCGCCCTGACGGGGGAGGGGATGGACGCGCTGCGGGGAGCGATGGCCGCGTTTGCCGGTACGGACGAACGCGCGGCCGAAGGCCTGCTGGTGACCAGCGCGCGGCACAAGGGCCTGCTCGATTCCGCGGCGGGACATATCAGGGACGCGATCCGCGCCCTCGGGACGGGCATGGATATGGACTGCGTGACCATCGACATTCAAAGCGCATGGGACGACCTGGGCGCGATCACCGGGGATACCGTTACCGAAGACATCATAGACCGGATATTCGCTAAGTTTTGTTTGGGGAAATAAATATGTACGATGCGGGAAAATGCGATATCATCGTGGTGGGCGCCGGACACGCCGGCGTGGAGGCTGCGCTGGCCGCCGCCCGGATGGGGATGGACACCATCCTGTTCACCATCAATATGGACGCCATCTCCCTGATGGCCTGCAATCCCGCCATCGGAGGCACGGCCAAGGGGCATCTGGTGCGGGAAGTGGACGCCCTGGGCGGGCAGATGGCGCTCTGCGCCGACGAGACCTTTTTGCAGATCAAGATGCTGAACA
>CAZVHV010000390.1:0-1626 GCA_964627025.1 uncultured Oscillospiraceae bacterium
TGCGCCTGGTCAATAAACGGGTGCTGGAAAGTCTGATCAAGTGCGGAGCGTTCGATTCCCTCGGCGCCAGACGCTCCCAATTGCTGGCCGTGCTTGACAAGACGGTGGAAGAAGCGCAGCAGGCCAACAAGGACAAACAGTCGGGCCAGGTCTCTTTCTTTGAACTGCTGGGTGAGGCGGTCGGCTTCACCCATGCGGCGGATAATCTGCCGGACATCGAAGAATTCCCCGAGAGCACCCGTCTTAATTTCGAAAAGGAAATGCTCGGATTATACATCAGCGGGCACCCGCTCAAATACTTCCGCCAGGAGCTGAAGCTGTTCGCTTCGCATACGACCTCAATGCTGAGCGAGATGGAGGACGGGACCGTCGTCCGGGTGGGCGGTCTGGTGACCGGATGCAAGCAGATTGCCACCCGCAGCGGCGATTTGATGGCGTTTTATACGCTGGAGGATTTGGAGGGAAGCGTCGAGGTGGTCGTCTTCCCCAAGGTGTACGCCCGGTACGGGAAAGACATTCAAAACGACGCCGTTCTGATGGTCATCGGCCGGCTTTCTTCCCGCGACGAAGAGGTCAAAATCCTGTGCGACGAAATCATCCCCCTCTCGGCGAAGCGGGTGAGCATCAGGCTGAACGGCTCCGGCAGCCAGGACACCATCTTAAAGCATCTTAAACATATCTTGCAGGCCCATCCGGGCAATCTGCCCGTTTATCTGCACCTGGCGCAAAAGGACCGGGTTATCCTGATCGACCGGCAGTATTGGGTCAGCGACAGCCGGGAACTCGTGGAGGAAATCGAAGCCCTGCTCGGCGGGGACAGTGTGCGGTTCAGGGACATTGTCGAGGAGGCGTCGTAGACCGTTTATTCGTCGTTATGTAAGGGCGACCATTGGTCGCCGGCATTTCCGTGTTCCATTCGCTGCTTGTTTGCAATAAAAAGGCCATCGGCCCGCTCGGGCAATGGCCTTTTTTTGCCGCTATAATAGCCGGAGAATTTTCCAATAAGTGGAGCATTTTTGCAGCCGGAGCGTCATATAGGTAGCAGGATATTTCCGAGATTATCCGCGAGGAGGAAAGAAAAGAATGAACGGAGGGTCTAAACGCT
Source organism: uncultured Oscillospiraceae bacterium (assembly GCA_964627025.1). GTDB lineage: Bacteria > Bacillota > Clostridia > Oscillospirales > Oscillospiraceae > JAEWRY01. The sequence continues at coordinate 1,106 of CAZVHV010000390.1, forward strand.
TCCAAGCCATCGGAATCGCAGCTTTTATTTTGATATTGCTTGTTCTCCCAGCCTTCGCCGGCAGTTCTGTACGGCTGATCATCAACGGAAACCCGGTCGACAGTGCCGCCGCGCCGCAAATTATCAATGGCTGCACGCTGGTCCCGGCCCGCGCCATCGCGGAAGCGCTGGGCGGTAAGGCTGACTGGGACCCGGTCAGCGGGGACGTGGGATTATCAATCCCCACCATCGAGAAGCTCATTGCCGCCAGGCCCTTTGGCATTGGCGGCGACGGATTAACTATGGGCCGTTTGCTTAAAGACCAGGAGCCTCTGGGGGCGGTAGCGGCGCTCAACCTGCACCTGGCCCAGAGGCAGGCGGAGCTGCTGGCGGCTTCGGAAAGGACCGTTATCCTGCGCTATGAGATAATCGAAGCCGCCTTAGCCGGAGTGATGCCGCATTATGATGTCGAAGATGGTTACCTGATTGGAGCCAGACTGTATTGGGCCAGATACCGGGAGGACGGTATCGTGCCGGGCTGT
>CAZVHV010000391.1:0-1619 GCA_964627025.1 uncultured Oscillospiraceae bacterium
AAGGCCTTCATCCCCATGCTGATGGGCTTCGGCTGCACCGTCCCCGCCGTGATGGGTGCCCGCACCATGGAAAACGAAAAGGACCGGCGCATGACGATCATGCTGGTGCCCTTTATGTCCTGCTCGGCGCGGCTGCCGGTTTACGGCCTGATGACCGCCGCTTTCTTCCCCAAATACGGCGGAGTGGTGGTCTTTTCCCTCTACCTGATCGGACTTCTCTTCGCCGCACTTTCCGGTATCCTCCTGAAGCGCACGATGTTCCGCGGAATGCCCGCCGCCTTCGTACTGGAGCTTCCGCCCTACCGGCTTCCTACTCTGAAAAACTGCGCCCTTCATGTCTGGGAACGCGTGCGTGGTTTTCTGGTCAAGGCAGGCACTCTGATCCTTGCCATGAGTGTGGTCCTCTGGCTGCTTCAGACCTTCGGGCCCGACTTTCAGATGGTGGAGGACCCCTCCGTCTCCATCCTGGGCCACATCGGCGGGATCCTCGCCCCCCTGCTGAAACCGCTGGGGTTCGGCACATGGCAGGCGGCGGTAGCCCTGCTCAGCGGCCTGATCGCCAAAGAGGCGGTGGTCTCCTCCATGAGCCTGTTCTATGGCTTCTCCACGCTGGACAGCGGCGCCACCATTGCGCAGGCACTCTCCGCCACCTTCGCCACGCCGGCGGCGGCTTATGCGTTTCTGGTCTTTGTCCTTCTCTACGTTCCCTGCGTGGCGGCCGTGGCGACCATCCGAAAGGAAATGAACAGCCTGAGCTGGACGCTGCGCTCCATCGCATGGCAGCTGGGCGCGGCCTGGCTGGGGGCATTCCTGGTTTATCATATCGCCAGCTTGTTCTGAGGTGATTTTTATGGTAAAATATATCATCTATTTGGCGGCGGCCGCACTCATCGTCTGGTCGGTGATTTATGTGCTGATCGCCCTGCACAGGCAGTGGAAGGGCAAGAATCACTGCGACAGCGGCGGGTGTGCCAGCTGCGGCAGGCAGTGCCGGCACCGGAAGACAAACGAGGATAAGGAGCGTCCATGATATGGAGGAAAATCTGATCACGCTGCAGCAATGGATCAATGACAGCAGCAATATCGTCTTTTTCGGCGGTGCGGGCGTGTCCACCGAGAGCGGGATCCCGGACTTTCGCAGTGTGGACGGTCTTTATCACCAGCAGTACAAATATCCCCCGGAAACGATGCTCAGCCATAGTTTTTTGGAACGTCATCCCGAAGAGTTTTTTGCCTTCTACCGCAGTAAAATGCTGGCACTCTGGGCCAAGCCGAACGCCGCGCACCGCAAGCTGGCGGAGCTGGAGCAGGCGGGCAGGCTCAAGGCGGTCATCACGCAGAACATCGACGGGCTCCATCAGATGGCGGGCAGCCGGGAGGTTCTGGAGCTCCACGGCTCGGTCCACCGGAATTACTGCGTGGACTGCGGCAAAAAGTTTCCCGTTTCCCATATCGCCGAAAGCGAAGGTATCCCCCGCTGCGACCGGTGCGGCGGTATCGTCCGCCCCGATGTGAGCTTTGGTGGGATAGAGGAAGCAGACAAAAGGCGGGTCCGGAGACTCGCCCTCTGCATAGTGTTCATAAGCGACGGGAAGTGACAGTTCCTCCAGCATCGCCAT
>CAZVHV010000392.1:0-1618 GCA_964627025.1 uncultured Oscillospiraceae bacterium
TGGTCAATCACGATTTGTATGGCGGCGACCCGCCGCGATGAAAGAAAGGAAAATAAAAACTATGAATGTTCTTTTGGTCGAACCGCAAAAAGCTCCCCATGAAGCAGAAATAGGCAGCGATCTGAAAGCCATGCAGAATACCGTGGGCGGTTATATCCAAGCTGTTTACCCTTACGACGATCCTGTTGCTCTTGTCTGTAACGAGGAAGGAAAATTGAACGGTCTGCCGCTGAACCGCAGGCTTGAAGATTATGACATCATTGCGGGGACCTTCTTCATCTGCGGCTTGAGCGAGGACAATTTTGCTTCTCTGCCGCCCGACCTCATGGCGAAATATAAGGAAAAATTTGCCCGGCCAGAACAGTTCATGCGGCTGGGCGGGCACATCGTGGCGATTCCGATGGAACCGGAGGAAAACGCTCAGTCCCCCAGGCAGAAAAAAGAACCAAACCATGATGAACGATGAAAGGAGCTTAACAAAATGAAACGACCCCTTGCATATATCACCGCGCCCTGGAGCGCGGATGACATCGAAAACACCGAGGACGCGGCGCAGTATTGCCGCAAAGTCTACGACGCAGGCTTTACGCCTGTCTGCCCAGTCCTGTTTCTGCCGCTGTTCCTGAACGATCCTATCCCGCAGGAGCACAAGGACGGCATCGACATGGCCCGTGACTTCCTGCGCCGCGCCCATGTGCTGGTGGTCTGCGGCAAAACCGTGGACGAGGCCATGAAAAACGACATTGCCATCGCGGAACGGCTGCATATCACGGCCACTACGCTGGACGGCATCCTCACCGTTAAGGGACAGGGACGCGAGGCTCACAAAGTGAAAAGCAGAGGTGAATAACAAGTGTTCAAGCTTTTCAGAAATAAAGTTTTTATCGGGGCGATGTGTCTCCTGCTGGCGGGGATACTCGCTTTTGTTTTTCTTCCACGGCTGTACGGCGCGCAGTCCGGAACGACGGAAATCGTAACTCTCAAGCATACCGTGGAAAGCGGCACCGTCATTACCGACGATATGCTGACTGTCGCGGAAGTCGGTTCCTATGGCCTCCCGGATAACGTGGTCAGAGACAAATCCGAGATCACCGGCCTTGTCGCCGGGGACACGATCTATGCCGGTGAATACCTCTGGCGCGACCGCTTCATGACCGAGGAAGCCTACAAGGAAGCCGCGTCAAAGAATAGCCTAGGCTTATCGGACGGAACGTATTTGCTGACCATCGCTCTGCCGTCCGAATCTTCCGGCCTTGCCGGTATCCTGCGGGCGGGCGATATCGTGGACGTTTACGGATATACGGACAGCGGCGGAACTGTTGCCGTCAACGAGGCGCTCACCGGCGTAAAGGTGTACAAGGTGCTGAACGACAAGCTGGTGTCGCTGGACGATCTGGACGCCAAATTAAAGGCCGATCCCGGCAAAGATTCCTCAGATTACGATTTTGCCCCCGCCTATGTCGTATTCACCGTAAATGAACAGCAGGCCAAGACGCTGATCGGGCTTGAAAAAGACAAGTCCCTGCATCTGACCCTCCGGGGAACGGAGGCGCGGCCATGAGCATCTGCGCAATATGGGGCGCGCCGCAGTCGGGGAAAACCACCCTCGCGGTCAACC
>CAZVHV010000393.1:0-1617 GCA_964627025.1 uncultured Oscillospiraceae bacterium
CAGGCAATGCGCAGATGACAATCAACAGAGTAACAGGCTGATTAGCGAAAGGACATATGAATTATGAGACCAGAGTATAGAACATGGAGCGAGAGGGCGAGAGCCAATGCGGAGCGGATCGAGCATGACGCCCCAACGGGAATCTGGGAAACGCCGTCTGCCTTCTGGAAAGGCGGCGGGAAGCCCACGACTGCCCAGTTCGATTTTGAGACCTATTCGGAAATTGATATCGGCAATTGCGGGAGCTACAGATACATTGCGGATGACTCCTTTGAGGTGCTTTTGATGACGAGCCGGTTTTCATTATCGACGCAGCCCAGGGGGAGGATATCCCGGACGTAGTGTGGACGGCGATTTTTGATGATGGGATCACCAAGACTGCCTGGAATGCTCAGTTTGAGAGGACCATATTCGGTAAGGTCGCAGGCCACACTCTGCCCCCGGATGCCTGGCGCTGCTCCATGGTGTGGGCGGCAAGTCTGTCTCTTCCGCTGAAGCTGAAAACCGCCGCCGAGGTGCTGCGGACAGGGGAGCAGAAAGACGATGCCGGTGAGCGGCTGATCAAATACTTCTCAGTTCCCTGTAAGCCGACAAAGGTCAACGGCGGCAGGACACGAAACCTGCCGGAGCATGCGCAGGAGGATTGGCAGAAGTTCAAAGATTATTGCCAGCAGGACGTTAGGACGGAGCGGGATATCCGGAAGAAGCTGGAGCAGTTTCCGCTGAAGGATTCGGAGTGGGATTTTTATCATCTGGATCAGCGCATCAATGACCGGGGCGTGCGGATTGACAGGGAGCTGGTGGAGCAGGCTATCACATGTGATCTGCTGTTGTCTGAGGAAATGACGAAGCGCGCCTACGAGCTGACCGGGCTTGAAAATCCGAACAGCGTCTCCCAGCTCAAAGGCTGGCTGGAGGAGCGCGGGCTCGAGGTCAGCAGCCTTGACAAAAGGGATGTCGCTGCCATGATACGGGACATCGATAAAGGCGGCCTTGACCAGGAAGCTCTGGATATGCTGAAGCTGCGCCTGCAGATGGCGAAGAGTTCCGTGAAGAAGTATCAGGCTGCGGATAGATACATCTGCCCAGACAGCAGAGCACACGGATTGTTCCAGTTTTCAGGAGCTGTAAGGACGCAGCGATGGTGCCTGACAGGAGATCACGAGGTGCTGACGGATAAAGGATGGAAGCGGCTGGACAAATGGGACGGCGGCCCAATTGCCTGCTGGAATCCAAATCAGGAAGTCGTCTCATTTCAAAAGTCACGGAGCCTTTGCTTTGATTATACCGGGGCTGTCTACCATTACGAGGATAAGCGGATCAGTCAGATCAGTACCCCTGACCACAAAATGCGTGTCAAAAAAAGATACGATGGAGAGTGGACGGATGATACGGTTGAAAACATGGCGAGATACCGCCCGTCGATCCCTTTCACAGGAAGACGGCAAACTTTGCCCGGCATAGAGCATAATGAATTAAGAATCCTTGTGATGGTGCAGGCCGATGGCTGCTATAAAGAAGACGGGCAGCTGAGTTTTCACTTTTCCAAGGAAAGAAAAATCGCCCGATGCAAACATCTCCTTCGTCAGGCGTGTATACCATTCACCGTTCACGAAT
>CAZVHV010000394.1:0-1595 GCA_964627025.1 uncultured Oscillospiraceae bacterium
CTGATCACCCTGCCGTCCATCCTGCCCGTGGTGACCACGCTGTTCATCCTGCGCATCGGGCACATCCTCAATGCGGGCTTTGACCAGATCTTTAACCTGTATACGCCCCTGGTCTACGACGTGGGGGACATCATCGATACCTACGTGTATCGCGTGGGCCTCATCAATATGGACTTCAGCTATTCCACGGCCATCGGGCTGTTCAAGAACGTGGTGGGCGTCGCGCTCATGCTGACGGTCAACCGGATGACGCAGGCAAGGGGGAGCGAGGGGGTATGAGCATGCAAAAAACGGCGAAAAAGCGGCGAATGCGCCAAAGCGCGGGGGACTGGGCGCTGTCCGCCTTTTGTTATGGGTTTGCCTTCGTGTTTTCGGTCCTGGTGCTCTTTCCCTTTTGGTCCGTGCTGATGGATTCCATGTCCGGCGCGCTGGTCAAAAGCGGCATGCGGTGGTGGCCGGAGCAGTTCACGCTGGAGGCCTACCGGAGCGTGCTCAGCCAAAAGACCCTGCTGACGAATTATGGCAACACCTTTTACCGGACGGGTCTGGGCACGGTCCTGTGCGTGGGCACGACCTTCTTTGCCGCCTACCCCCTGTCCAAACGGGAAATGCCCTTCAACAACCTGCTCAGCTACGCGGTCCTGTTCACGATGTACTTTGGCGGCGGGCTGATCCCGCAGTATCTGCTGTACAAGCAGATCGGCCTGATCGACAACCGCCTGGTGCTGATCCTGCCGGGCATGTTCAGCGGGTATTACATCCTGGTCATGCGCAACTTCATCTCCAGCATCCCCAAGGAGCTGGAGGAGAGCGCCTTCATCGACGGGGCCAACGAGCTGGTCATTGCCGGGCGCATCTACTTCCCGCTCATGCTGCCGATCGTGGCGACCATCTCCCTGTGGGCCGCGGTCGCGCTGTGGAACGAGTGGTTTTCGGCCATGATCTACATCCAGACGCCGGGCAAGCAGGTCATGCAGGTCATGCTGCGAAGGCTGCTGATGGAGTCGCAGCTGGCCGCCCTGTACGACGACCCGACCTTCCTGCTGAAGCAAACGCCCGACGCGGTCAAGGCGGTGACCATCTATGTGACCATTCTGCCGATCCTCTTCCTGTATCCGTTCGTCCAGCGGTACTTCATCGCGGGCCTGACGGGCGGGGCGGTCAAGGGTTGATTCAGGCCAAAGCCTGAAACAATAAACAGATACGATGGAAAGCGAGGAGAGAACATGAAAAAACGGTGGATGGGCGTGCTGGCCATGCTGCTTTGCGTGGCGATGATGAGCCCCGCCCTGGCGGTGGAGCTGTCGGACTACGCCAAGGGGCTTGCGCAGCCGCAAGAGGGACTGGTTGACGGGGAAAAGACCCTGGAGCTGACCTGGCTGGGCTGGAACCCCAGCGGCATCCTGCCCACGGACGACTCGGCCATGCAGCAGATCGTGGAAAGCCGCTTCAATGTGAAGATCACCAACGTGCCGGTGGACGTGTACAACAGCGAGCAGCTCAACGTCATGCTGGCCACGGGCGTGGAATTTGACGTCACCACCCAGTCGACGAGCTTTGCAAAGCTGGTGGAGCTGGGCTTGGTCCGCGCGGTG
>CAZVHV010000395.1:0-1594 GCA_964627025.1 uncultured Oscillospiraceae bacterium
TCTCATCGAAGGCACTTTGAATCCGGATAAAGAAACCGGCCGTCCGCGCATTTGGACCAGCGCAGATGGACGTTCGGGCACTTCGTATGAGGTCAATGCACAAACTGTGCGCTTCCTCTCCACGCGCGGCAGTTCAGCAGAAGCCCCCACCGAGTCGGATAACGGCATGCCCGACCTGGACGAGAACGACATTCCATTCTAGAGCATTCCATGAATTCTGACTTTTCAAAATTGTCTGATCAATGCCATCAGGTTCTGGAAGCCTGCGATAAAGCCAGGGAAGATGCCTTGGAACAAACCCGCCTGCTCACGCGCGATGCCGCTAACACTATCCGGGCGGTCCATCGGCAGGATTATACGGTGGCAGAGGAACTGCTGGGCGAAGCCAGGACCATCAGCGATGCACTGAGGGTCAACCTGCAGCCCTATCCCGAACTGTATTATTCCGGTTATACCCAGGATTCCATCAAGGAATATGTGGAAGCCAGACTGACGCTGGATCTCATCCGTGGTGATCCGCTTCCCCTGCCAGCCGATCTCAATGTGGAGGTATCAACCTACCTGCGCGGATTATCGGAAACCATCGGCGAATTGCGCCGCAAATGCCTTGATATCCTGCGTCAGGGGTATTCGGAAGAAGCGGAACGGCTGCTGGACCTGATGGATGAAATTTACGCGCTGTTGGTAACAGTCGATTATCCCGACGCGGTGACGCACGGACTGCGCCGCCAGACCGACCTGGCGCGCGGCATCATCGAACGCACCCGCGCCGACCTGACCACCAGTTTGCGCCAGGAATGCCTGCAGAAAGCGATCGTGAGTCTCGAAAAAAGACTGGACGAGAATGGCAAGGAGTAAACGGACCGTTCGCGCTTCGGAGATCGGCGATTATCTTTTTTGCGAACGAGCGTGGTGGTATGCGCGCCAGGGTTTTAAAAATCGCAATCAAGCAGAGCTGGCAGGCGGCACCCTGTTTCATGAAGAACATGCCGGCGAAGCCCGCCAAATCCTCTTCCGCCAGGTTGTCGGATATCTCCTCCTGGCAGCAGCGCTGGTGATCTTCATTGTCCTTCTGGTTTCCATGTACGTCTCGTAAACGATATGTCGATCTCACACCTCTTTTTTATAGGGTTTCTTCTCCTGGTCGCGGCGATTGCAATTCTTTACAACGCTGCCCGAAAAAAGAAATCCCTGGGCCTGCCTTCCGGCACCATTATTTACTCCGATCCGGGCGTGCTGGGAAAGGTGGAAAAACCGTTATATGATGCAGAACTGGGACTGACCGGAAAGCCCGATTACGTGATGGAGCGGCGCGGTTGCTTGGTTCCGGTGGAACTAAAAAGCGGGTGGGCGCCCGAAAAGCCCTATGACAGCCATGTTTTGCAGCTCGCCAGTTACTGCCTGCTGCTGGAGCAGAATTACCACAAACGCTCACCCTATGGGCTGATCAAATACAAAAATCGCACCTTTGCCATCCGCTACACGGATGAACTGCGCCGATCAGTCTTTGAGCTGGTCGAGGAGATCCGTTCTCAGAAGGAATACGGAGAACCGGATCGTTCGCATGAGAACCCCAGCCGCTGCGAGCGCTGTG
>CAZVHV010000396.1:0-1592 GCA_964627025.1 uncultured Oscillospiraceae bacterium
GACCAGGTGTCCGACGCCGAGCTGGACGCGATCATCCGGGAGTCCGCCGCGGGCGGGGCTCCTTCCACAACATCCAAGAAGCCTGCGGAAGGGGGGGACCGGTAATGGAAGAATTCCGCGCCAGCCTGACGATGCTCACCAACGGCAGCCTGATGGCCTATTTTCTGAAAGGCGTCGCCTACACCGTCGTCATCGCCGTCGTGGCCGTCATCATCGGCTTCGTGTTCGGCTGTATCCTGGCCCTGACCCGCAACTACTGCAACACCGGCTTCAAGCGCGTCTTCAAGTGGCTGTCCATCGCCTACATCGAGGTCTTCCGCAACACCCCCCTCATGCTGTGGCTGTTCATCTGCCTGGTCTCCTTCCCCGTGCCGGCCGTCCCCATCTCCTTCGCCAAGCCGCTCGGCCTGAGCACCTCGGAGGTCCAGATGCTCCTCAAGTCGGTGGTCGCCCTGGTGCTGTTCACCTCCTCGGTCATGGCCGAGATCATCCGCGGCCTGAACGCGGTGCCCAGGGGGCAGTTCGAGGCGGGCTACTCCCAGGGGTTCCATTTCGTGCAGGTGCTGCTCTACATCGTCCTGCCCCAGACCTTCCGGGCCATCGTCCCCACCATGCTCAGCCAGATCATCACCACCATCAAGGACACCTCCTATGTGGCCAACATCGCCTACATCGAATTCCTGGGCCGCGTGTTCCGGATGATCCAGCTGGCCCCCATGTACACCGGGCAGGGCTCGCAGAACGTCAGCGACGTCTTCGTCCTGTGCGGCATGGCCTGCGTCATCTACTTCGCCATCAACTTCTCCATCTCCTGCGCCGTCCGCCATATGCAGAAAAAACAGCGGGCCGTCCCCGCGTGACGGCCCTTTGCGGCAGCACCCCCCGCATGCCGGCGCGCGCCGGCATGCGGGGGGTGCTTTTTTTCGGTCGGCGGCTCCTGTTGACGGGCCGCGCGAACCGTGATAGACTTCATGCAAAGGAGACAGGGGTATGATACAGACCATAAAATCCGACTATGAGGCGTGCGGGCGCAGGATCGCGCCCTTTTCCAACGTCCTGCTCTACCGGCTGGGCAGCCGCGTTTTTTACGGGAGGCTGCCCGGGCCGATCCGAAAGGTCCTGCTGCTGCTTTTGAAGCTCGTCCAGATGCTGTACTCCAATCTGCTCTTCCACACCGAGCTGCCCTTCCGGGCGCGGATCGGGACGTACTTCGGGATGAACCATCCCTATGGCGTCGTCTTCAGCGAGGACGCCGTCCTCGGCGATCACTGCTTTGTCTTCCACCAGGTGACCATCGGCGCGAACGAGCATGACCGCACCGTCCACAACGGCGTCCCCGTCGTGGGCGACCGTGTTTATATCGGCTGCGGCGCCAAGCTGATCGGCGGCATCACCGTCGGCAGCGACGTCATCATCGGCGCGAACGCGGTCGTGACGAAGGATGTCCCCGACCGCTGCACCGTCGTGGGGAACCCCGCCCGCATCCTCGAACGAGGCGCCGGGACGGGGACGCCTGTGTAAAAAATACGCGGCGGAGCGCCCGGACCGGGGGCTCCGCCGCGTATCGCCGTTTCAGCGATGGCTCAGTAATC
>CAZVHV010000397.1:0-1592 GCA_964627025.1 uncultured Oscillospiraceae bacterium
GGGAAAGCGGCATCGAAAGCGTGGATGTGGGCAACTTCGTGCACGGGGTGCTGGACCGCGTCTCCAAGAGCCTGAAGAATTCCGGCCGCTCCTGGAGCGGCGTTTCGGACGGCGAGATGGTCGCGCTGCTCCGGGAGGGCGCGCAGGCCGTGCGCGAGACGGAAATGAAATATACCTTGAGCCCCAAGAATAAAAACACGCTCAAGATCCTGGAGCGCGAGCTTTACTGGGCGCTTTCTGCCATCCGGCGGCATTTTGAAACCTCCTGCCTTCAGATGGAGGAGACCGAACACCGTTTCGAGATCGACATCGCGGGCGTGCGCATGAAGGGCGTGATCGACCGGCTGGACGTGGCCAGGATCGGGGCCGTAACGCTGTTCAAGGTGGTGGACTTTAAAACCGGGGACAAAAGCTGGTCTCTGCAGGATTTTTACGAGGGGCTGTCCCTTCAGTTGGTGATCTATATGCTGGCGGGGCTGGAATACTTCCGGCAGCGGTATGCGGATATTCAGGCCGCGGGGGCGGATTACTTTACAATCAAGCTCCCCCTGCTGGAAACATTCGACCCGGAGACGATCATCGCGCAGTATAAGATGAAAGGCCTGCGTTCGCTCGAGCCGGAGGATGCGAAAAAGGTGTACGGGTACGACGGCAGCGGGATCGTGTCCTTAAGCCTTCGGCTGAAAAAAGACGGCGGCTACCACGGTGCGGACATAAAGGACGTCTATACGAAAGAAGAGATCGGGCGGCTGATGGAGTACGCCAGAAAACTGGTCGCGCGCGCGGCCGGAGAGATCGGATCGGGCAGCATCGAGGTCAGGCCCATGCCGAATGAAAAAGACATACCGCCCTGCACATACTGCGATTTCCGCAGCGTGTGCATGCTGGACGAGGCGGATATGCCGGATAAAAAGGCAAAAAAATCAAAAGACGAGATCATGCGGGGCATCGGGGAAGACGCCGGAGACGGCCGGTAGGAGGAAGACAATGGAATATACCCCAAAACAAAAAAAAGCGGTCGAGAGCAGGGGGCAAAGCGTGCTGGTGTCGGCGGCGGCCGGATCGGGAAAGACCAGCGTACTCTCCGGCAGGATCGTCTCCCTCATCCTCGCGGGCGCGGATATCCGAAAGATGCTGGTGGCCACCTTCACCAACGCGGCGGCCGGGGAAATGAAGGCGCGGGTGGCGCGCAGCCTCATGGGGCACGCGGGCGACAAACGCATGCGGGAGCAGGCCGAACTGGTCTCGGGCGCGGCCATCGGGACGTTCCACAGTCTCTGCAGCCGGATCATACGGGAAAATTACGACCTGCTGGGTATCTCCCGCGGCTTTCGGATCCTGGATGAAAAGGAGACGCAGGTTTTAAGAACGGAAAGCATGGAGGAACTGCTGAACGACCTGTACGAGGAAGGGGACGCGGATTTTTTGCGGGTGGTCTCCCGGTACACCAAGCGGGGGGAGGACGAAGGGATCGCGCGGATGATTTTCAGGCTGCACGATTTTTCAAAGGCCAAGCCCGATCCCGCCGGATGGCTCGGGTTCGCTGCGGATATCCCTTACGAAACCTACTGCGCCCATGCCGGCGGCGACTC
>CAZVHV010000398.1:0-1589 GCA_964627025.1 uncultured Oscillospiraceae bacterium
CATCAAATGATAAAAGACCCAGCGGCGCATTCTCGAAAATCAAACGATATTTTTCTTCACTTGCCAGCAGTTCATCCTCCGCCTGCTTATGGCTGGTGATATCCATAACAAAATTTAAAGACGAGGGCACTCCATCCCAGACAATGGTTCGTGATACGATATAAAGCCATCTCTGTTTTCCATCGGCAGCAACAATTCTGAAGCGATAACCTGTTTCCACCGGTTTACCGCTCATCCTCTGCATATGACGATCAAGAACCATGGCACGGTCATCAGGATGAATAAACGAACTGAATTTTCTGGTCGTGATAATTTCTTTAGGATACCCGATAATGATTTCCAGGGCCGGATTGGCAAATTTAATCATATCTCCCTGAATAATCAATATGCCTTCTCCTGCGTTTTCAAACAGCAAGCGGTATTTATCCTCATTCAGATGCAGTTCTTCCTCTGCCAGCCGCTTCTTTTCTCTGATTTCCGTATCTTCTAATTCTCTTCCGATGGCCGGACAAAGGCGAGACAGGTTGCCTTTCATAATATAATCCTTGGCACCCAAACGCATACAGTCCGCGGCGGTTTCCTCCCCGACAGCTCCGGTTACAATAATCACAGGAATATCTATATTTGCTTCTTTTAATGAGGAAATGGCTGAAGGGGCAGTGAAATTCGGCATTTTGTATTCGCAAAGAAGGATGTCCCATTTTTTATTTTTAAGGGTTTTTTTCATTGCGGCAACAGTCTTTATTCGTTCATAAACTGGTTTGTATCCACCTTTCTTAAGCTCGCGGATGATAAGCTGTGCGTCTTCTTCCGACTGTTCAATCATTATCACACGTATAGATTTACTCTTCATCTTGCGCCCTCAATGTTCTGATGTTATTTTAGGAATTGGAATACCCTTCATAAAGGTATATATAATACATAAGTGTCTTAAATGTCAAAGGAATGAAGTTTGACGGAAAGGCAAAACAGATTTTTACAGACAATTATTCAAAGATGAAAACACTATCATCATGATAACCATCACACCGGAAGCCATTGAAGCCATCAGGATATTCCTGGAAAAGCAAGGCCGGCAAAAGCCCATCCGCATTCATCTTCAGTCCACCGGCTGCTGTGACGCGTCACTGGGATTGATGATGGATAATGCCCACTCTGATGATCTTGTAGAAAACATTCAGGATGTCACCTTTGTCGTTCGCCCGGAAGTCATCGGGCTTACAGGTGACATAACAATCTCTTATGAAAACGACAAATTCAAGACAGGTTTTATCATGAACTCGGAGCGGCCTGTTAATGAATGGACCGGTTTTGGTGTCTGCTCGATAAAAGAATGATTGCGCCTGCACAGCCATCTCATCCTGACCTAAAATCAAAGAAACATGAGCAAACCGGGGAGTTTTTAAACCCAGGGCATGATAGATCAGAACCTGGCGGGGAGTATTGGACAAATGTTCCTCGCCCCTGATGATATGGGTAATGCCCATGTCCGCATCATCCAGCACCACGGCAAAGTTGTACGTGGGAATCCCGTCAGATTTGACAATAATGTAATCTCCCATCCCATCGGTATCAAATGAGACTTCACC
>CAZVHV010000399.1:0-1588 GCA_964627025.1 uncultured Oscillospiraceae bacterium
GAGCCCCTTGAACATCTTGCTGTTCTGGATGCCGGAGATCGTCTGCTGGGTGTTGGGTCGGAAGCGGAAGTCGATGATTTTCATCCTCTCAACCTTCTTTCTATGGTTTGATTTAGTGTGAGGGTCGGTGCCAGGGACTGGGGCAACGAAGCGATGGCCAGCGGAGTGAGAAGCAGGGGCTGGCAAGGCAGCGTTACCGGCAGGCCGAGTTCATCCGCGATCACCCCGGAAGCGCCGGGCAGCAGGCAGGAGCCTCCGGATAGGATCAACCGTTTAACCTCGTAGCCGTGGATATGTCGGGCCACGATGTCGGCGATACGTTGCAGGGTGGGTCGCACCAGGTTGAGGATGCCGTACTCCTCGGGCCGGCGTTTGCGTTGCTCGGCCTCCTCGAAAGAGATGCCGTAGTGCCCGGCGATGACCAGGCTCAGGTGCCGACCGCCCGTGGGCTCGTCCGCGCTGAAGACGACCTGCCCCTTTTGCACCACGGCCGTACCGGAGGTGCCGCCTCCGATGTCCACGACAGCGGCGTTGTCGAGGTTCAGGAGCTCCGCCACGCAGGTGGGTTCGTCGCGCACGGCCGCCACTTCCAGCCAGGCGGCCTCCAGGATGTTGGTCGAGAGCCGGGGATCGGTGCCGGGAGGAAAGGAAGTGGCGGCGTGCGAAACCTCCAGGCCGGTGCGCCTGCGGGCCCTGTTCACCATGTCGCGCACGAGGTCCACCGCACCCATGTAGTCGACCACCACGCCGTCCCGTACCACCTCGGCCCACTCCAGAAAGGCCGCGACGGGCTCGCCCTGGGCGTCAAGGACCATGAGGACGACGTCGGCGGTGCCCAGGTCAACGCCCACACTGAGGGGCGCCCTCACCTCGACGGGTTCCTCGCGATTGAGGATGGCGGCGGCCTTTGCCAGCCGACGTTCGGATTCTTCCCAGCTGATGCCCATGGCTCAGACGATCCTGAAGCTTCCCACCAGGGTGCAGCGCCGCAGGCGCACAAAGGTGCGCGCGTTAGTGACGCCTTCGCCGGTGGGAGTGGAAATGGTCATGGAGGTCCAGCCCTCGCCGCCGGCGCCCAGACCGGCAACATGGGGCCCGTTCTTCACGAACAAGCTGGTGTTCATGCGCCGGGCCATGGCGTCCATGTTGTCGATGTTGCGCGAATGCAGGCCGGCGGTGTGTTTGCGGCCACGCTCCAGGAGCATGGCCCAGTCGATGGCCTCTTTGATGTCTTTGGCCCGCAGCACGGGAAGCAGCGGCATCATCTGCTCGATACGCGCGAAGACGTGCTCCACGTCGCGGCCCACGTCCACGAAGAGCAGACGGCACGCTTCCGGGACGGAGAAGCCACCGGCCCTGGCCAGCTCGACGGCGTCGCGACCCACCCACCTGGGGTTGGGGCGGCATTCGGGGCCCGGATAGTCGAGGAGACCCGCCTTGGCCACCGCCTCGGCCTGGGCAACACTGATCTCCACGGCACCCACCGTCGCCAGTTCCCGCTTGAACGCCTCGGCAACCGCTTCCACCACAATGATTTCCTTTTCGTCCGCACAGACAATGTTGTTGTCGAAGGAGGCCCCGTCGTAGA
>CAZVHV010000400.1:0-1557 GCA_964627025.1 uncultured Oscillospiraceae bacterium
GGGCACGACCCACATCAGCCACATCGAGACAGGAAACACCATTCCCAGCCTGAAGATTCTGATCGCCATCATCAACGCCCTGGGCGTCACGGCGGACGAGCTGCTGTGCGACAACTTCAAGAAGTCGGGTTATGTATATGAATATGAGATCGTCGAGGCGGTCCGGGACTGCGACGTGCGGGAGATCCGGGTGATCGCGGAGACCGTGAAAAGCCTGAAGGCCGCGCTGCGCAAGGCCTATCCGTGCCGTCCCGGGAGCTGAGGCCGCGGGGGCGCGAAGGGCGTCCGTACGGCCCCCAAAATGGGCGGCCGTCCAAGACGGCCGCCCCGCGTTCAAACACCGCCCGGGTCATTCCGGGACGCGTCACGATGTGGTATTTTGCTGTTCCCTGATCCGCTCGTTCGTCTTTGAGATTTTGTTCAGCAGGCGCTGGCGTTCGTCGGGCTGAAGGATGTAAAAATTCTGCATCTCCCTGCCGTTGGCCGCGATGAGGAGATTAAGGTCAAAGGGCAGGTCCGGTTCTTTCCTCTGTTTCGCCATAAAAGCCTCCGTTCCCCGCGGCAAAGAGCGCGCGGGCCGTCTGAAGGCCCGCTTCGGCCGCGGATGCCGCGTCGTTTACCGGCTCGCGGCGCGCCGAAATCAATTGTTGACAGCGGGCCGGGGACATCCCCCGGCCCTTTTTTGCCGCTCTTATTATTTGCAGGAAATGAAATTTGATACCCGGCCGCCGTTTTTCCGCGCGGGCCGGTTGACACCGCCGGGCCCTTCTGAATATGATGGATTGACCGGATTTATACAAGGAGAGAATGGTCAGCATGGATGATTATAATTTTTTAGGCGATCTGTCAAAAGGGCTTCAGGACGTGACCCGGAGCTTGAACCTCATGACCGCGGACGGAAACCGCGGCCTGTACGACCTCAGGCGAACCGTCGATCATTTCGCGGGACATCTGCACCATGTCACGTCCTCCGTCTTCGAGATCAAGCGCTCGCTCGACTACCTCGGCGGCGGGTTCCTCTTTCGGAACGAACGGCGCTGAACCGGCTGAAAAACCGTCGGGCGCATGTCCATAGGAATCGTTTATAAACCGCGGGCAATTGGGGGCAGGCAGCTCATGAAGCTGTCCGCCCCCTGCCGTTGTCCGGCTGTTCCCCGCTTCCCAGTCCGTTGAGAAAGCTCCGGAAAATACGCGTGGAAATACGAACGAAAAAGCACGGCGGAGCGACGCCCCGCCGCGCTAAAAAGATCATCTCTATTGATCGCGCTGCGTCATACTGCAGCAGATCTCGATGTGATTATCCCGCATATAGCCCGCGCCCCAATTGTACATGGCGATGAGGATCGGGCGGAGGCTCAGGCCGAAATCAGTGAGCGAAAAATCGACCTTGGGCGGCACGACGGGGTAGACCGTACGCTTGAGCAGGCTGTCGCCCTCAAGCTCACGGAGCTGCTGCGTCAGCATTTTCGGGGTGGCCTGTGGTATGATCTTCTGGAGCTCCCCGTGGCGGAGCGTGCCGTCGAGGTAATCCAACGTTCCCCCGCCGACGCCGCCGGT
>CAZVHV010000401.1:0-268 GCA_964627025.1 uncultured Oscillospiraceae bacterium
CTCCCATCCGCCGTCCCGGTTTCCTCCCCGTTAGGATATTCAATCCGGGTGTGGAAAATCCCCTGCAGAATGCGAATAAAGCTTTCCGCGATCCGGTCGAGGTCCTTAAACGTCAGAGCACTCTCATCCAACTGCCCGTCGGCCAGGCGATCCCTGACAATCTTGCGTACTAATCCGGCAATCCGCTCCGGATTCGGTTTTGTTAAAGATCGGGAAGCCGCTTCCACCGAGTCGGCCAGCATCACGATGGCCGCCTCCTTCGTTTGCG
>CAZVHV010000401.1:278-1551 GCA_964627025.1 uncultured Oscillospiraceae bacterium
TTCGTAGCGGAAATCCTCCTCCGTCACTGCGTCGCTTTTGTCTTTGCCGGCCGCCAGGTTATAAAAATAAGCGACCAGGCTCGTTCCGTGGTGCTGCTCGATGATATCGGAGATAACCTGCGGCAGGCGGTATTCCCGGGCAAACTCCACCCCGTCCTTGATGTGGGAGGTAATCATCAGCGTGCTCAGATTCGGCGAAACATTATCGTGCGGGTTACCGCCGCTCAATTGGTTCTCAATGAAGAAATAAGGGCGCTTAATCTTACCGACGTCGTGATAATAAGCACCGGCCCGGGCGAGCAGCGGCTCGGCACCCACCGCTTCCGCCGCCGCCTCGGCCAGATTGCCGACGATGATGCTGTGGTGGTACGTTCCGGGGGCTTCCACCAGCAGGCGGCGCAGCAGCGGGTGACTCGGATTGGACAACTCGGACAGCTTGACCGCGGTCGTAATCCCAAAATTATTTTCCAGATACGGCAGGAGTCCGTTGGCCAGTACTACCGAAAGCAAGCCGCTGGCTATCCCTAACGTTCCCAGAACGCTTTCCCTTAATACCTCGCTGACCGGAACCCCGACTGCCGCCGCCGTCCCGAAAATCGCCAGCACGTTGGCTGCGCCTACGACCGCCCCGGCCCGCGTCAGGTCGCTGCGCTGGCTTACTTTCAAAATGCTGTAGATGGCGGCAAATCCGCCGACCATGGCAATGATCACGTACCGGAGCTCGCCGCCCAGAATAACCCCGGTCATAACGCTCAGGACGATATTGACCGTAACGGCCAGCCGCGCATCCAGGAGAACAGCCACCAGGATGGCTCCGGCCGCCACCGGGATCAAATAGGCGGAAATCGCGCCCAGAATCCGGCTGAGCAGCAGGGTCAGGGTAACGATCAGGCCGAGCAGGATGATATGCGCTTCGTTATCAAAACTTGGCCGGTTAAACCGGTACAGGTATGCCGCCACCAGTAATTCCATCAGCAGAACCAAAATAACGAGCCCGAGGAGCCGCCAGTAATCGGCGTGCTCCCGCAGCAGGCCCAGGTCCTCCAGCATGGCAATATGCTCCGCCGTGACCGGGTCACCGGCCCGGACGACAATCTGATCCTTTAAGATCTTCACCGGGTCCTGTTCTACGGCCAGTTCCGCCTGAGTCCGGCGCTGATTCGTCTCGGCTTCGTTGAAGATCAGATTCGGCCGGAGAACACTCCGGCCCAAAGCGGACGCAAAGTTCTTCTGCGTCCGGTCGACCGCCAGCGCCTCGACCTGGGCCGCGACC
>CAZVHV010000402.1:0-1546 GCA_964627025.1 uncultured Oscillospiraceae bacterium
CCGGGCCTGCACCGTGTTGCCGACACCAGGCCGGACTTCCGGACGCATCGGATCGGTTCTTCGTTGACCATCGCGCGGTAAGCGCAGATACTCCGGTATGGAAGAATTCGATGCACTGACACCAGCCGGGAGGAGGAGGCGGCTCTTCGCCCTTGCGAAACTCGCGCTGTCGCACTACGAGCTGCATGAACCGGCGATCGAGTTCCATGCCGCCGTGACGAACCTCCACTACCGGGTGACGACCCGTGACGGCCGACGCCTCATGCTCCGGCTGGGCCATCCATCCTGGCGCACTCTGGACGATCTCGTTTCCGAGGCGATGTGGCTCGAGGCGCTCGCCAGGGATACCGATGTCGGCGCACCGGAAGTGATCCGCACGCGCGAAGGCCTCCCGGTCTTCGAACTCCGGACCGACGGGGTGCCGGAACCGAGGCACGTCACCCTGATGACACGGGTTCCCGGCAGGATTCTCGGCAGGCACCTGTCGGAGGCCAGCATCGCGAAGATGGGTCTCCTGTTCGCCGGGCTGCACATCCACGGCAAGTCCTGGATGCCTCCTGCCGGCTTCACGACGAAGCGCTTCGAGCACTGGCTGTCACGCGGCGAGCCGAACCTGCTGCTCGACGAGGCGAATCTCGCCCGGCTCCCGAAAGACAGCCGCGAGGCCGTCCTGAGGATGAACAGTCTCGTCGAGAGGGCCTACGACCGGATCGACCGGGCCGACCTCAGGGTGATCCACTGCGACCTGTGGCACGACAACATCAAACTGCACCACGGAAGGCTGCATCCGTTCGACTTCGAGGACACCGTCAACGGGTTCCGCAGCCACGACATCGCGATGGCCATGCTGGACCTGCTGGAGGCGACCGGCGACGAAAGGTACGCCGTCCTGCTCGCGGCCTTCCGGCGGGGTTACGAACACCTGCTGGACTGGCCGGAGGACCCCATCGAACCGTTCCAGATCGGCCGGATCCTCTGGAAGCTGAACTACATCGCAAGGTTCCACGGCCGGTGGTTCGAGAAGGCGGTCGCAAGGCACATGGGGGTGCTCTCGACCTTCGAGAGGACCGGGAGGGTGGTTAGGCCCCCGACGGACTGATCCGATCCAGCCATCCTGAATCCCCGACGGATTGTCGGAAGTGTACTCCTTCCGGACGATGCCATATGTTTTCCCCGGCATGAAGGTTGCGGATGCCGCCAGGAGAGGCCTCCGCGGCTGGAACCGGGAGGTGGCCGGGATGGGATCTATTGCTGCATTGATCCTCGCAACCGCCGTCACCCAGGCATCAGGCGGCAGCTTCAGGCTCGAACACCGGCTCTACGTGCCCAGCTCTTATGGCACGCTGAGCTACGACGACGGTTCCGCAGGCTGGCTGTCATGGAACGGGCAGTGGAGGGGAGTGTGGTTCAACACCACGGATTTCGGAATACCGGGACCGTGGCCGGCAGAAAACTCGGAGTACTGGTTCTACCACCACTCGAGCTACCCATGGGATACATCGTCGTTCTACTCTGAGATCTACAACGGCGACTCCTCCGGCCCGGC
>CAZVHV010000403.1:0-1540 GCA_964627025.1 uncultured Oscillospiraceae bacterium
AACAAAGTATAATCCCCACTTGTGTTTAATATCAAAAAGCGTCGAGGTAGAGAGTACATCCTTTCAGATGTCCGCAGCGAACCGGGGAGAGTGGGAGCCCGGTGCCGATGCAGATTGGATGGAAAATCACTCCCGAGCTGCAGACCGAACCGCCCCGGCGCAGTAGGTTCTGACGGATTCCTCCGTTACAGGGAGCGCATATGTTGGTATGCAGTAACAGGTGGTACAGCGATAGTCGTCATTGATTGGCTCTCGTCCTTTTACTAAGGACGAGAGCTTTTTTTCGTCCTCCGACATACCGGAAATCATCAACTGGAGGGTATTGCTTATGAAAAACCTGGTAGAGATCAGATGGCACGGCCGCGGCGGCCAGGGCGCAAAGACAGCCTGCCTGCTCCTGGCGGACGCTGCCTTTTCCTCGGGCAAATGCGTGCAGGGCTTTCCGGAATACGGCCCCGAGCGCATGGGTGCGCCCATCACCGCTTATAACCGCATCAGCGACACCGCCTGCACCGTGCATTCCAACATCTACAACCCCGATTATGTGGTGGTCGTGGACGAGTCGCTGCTGCCCTGCGTGGACGTCACGGCCGGCCTCAAGGAAAACGGCGCCGTGATCATCAACTCCGAAAAGCATCCGCACGAGCTGCGGCCTCTGCTGGGCAACTGGCAGGGCAGGGTCTATACCATCGACGCCCGCAAAATCTCCGAGGAGACGCTGGGCAAGAACTATCCCAACACGCCCATGCTGGCCGCCGCGGTGCAGGTCAGCCGCGTGGTGGAACCCGAGCGCTTCGTCGCCGACATGGCCGCCTCCTTCCATCATAAATTCGCCGCAAAGCCCCACGTCATCGAGGGCAACATGCGGGCGCTGACCCAGTCCATGAAGGAGGTGCGCGCAGGATGATCCGCTCCGCTTCCGAAATCAACGAACATACGCCCTGGCGGGAACTCACGCCCGCCGGCGAGATTTATGAGGGCGGCACCGCACGCCTCACCAACACCGGTGACTGGCGCACCCTTACGCCGGTCTTCCATGCCGAAAAATGCCTGCACTGCATGCTCTGCGTCCCCTTCTGCCCCGACAGCGCCATTCCGGTGGAGGGCGAAGCCCGCGGGGACTTCGATCTCATGCACTGCAAGGGCTGCGGCATCTGCGCCAAAGTCTGCCCCTTTGGCGCCATATCCTTCGGGGAGGTGACCAAGTGATGGCAGAGCAGATCCGCGACCGACTTTCGGGCAACGAGGCGGTGGCCGTTGCCATGCGCCAGATCGACCCCGACGTGATGGGCGCTTTCCCCATCACGCCTTCCACCGAGATCCCGCAGTATTTTGCCAGCTATGTGGCCGACGGGCTGGTCAACACCGAGTATGTCACCGTGGAGTCCGAGCACTCCTCCCTCTCCACCTGCATCGGCGCGCAGGCGGCGGGCGCGCGGGCCGTCACCGCCACCTCTTCCTGCGGCCTGCCCCTCATCCATGAGCAAATGTACGTGGCGTACTACTGCCGCCTCCCCAACACCCTCGCCTGCGACAACCG
>CAZVHV010000404.1:0-1537 GCA_964627025.1 uncultured Oscillospiraceae bacterium
CCAGCAGCTTCTGCTGTCCGGCGGACAAGCTTTCCGGATCCTCGTTAAGCTTATCTCCCAGACCGATAAAGTGCAGATAGTCCATCGCGTTTTCAAAGGCGGCGATTTCCTCGGACTTCATATTGGGTGTGCGGAAAATGGCTCCGAGCATACCGTGCGTCAAGGAAAGCCTGGCGCCAATGGCGACATTTTCAATGACCGACATTCCCTTGAACAGCCGCACGTGCTGATAAGTCCTGGAAACGCCCTTGCGCGCAAGGGTCCAGGTGTTGATGCGTGTGATGTCCTCGCCGTTGAAGGTGACGCTGCCGGAGGTGGCGACATCCACGCCGGTGATCATATTAACGGCGGTGGTTTTGCCCGCGCCGTTGGGGCCGATCAGTGAATGTACGGTGCCTCTTTTAACCGACATATCCAAATTGTCAACCGCAGTCAAGCCGCCAAATCGTCTGGTCAGACCCTTGACTTCAAGGATGACCTCCCCCTTTCCGGAGGTTGTCACCTTGTATTCGCGGAAATTAAACATCCCCTTGCGGCTGTTCTCATTCACGTAAGGGCTATTCTCAATCGCTCTGCAGCGTTTTTTGATTGCGCCCACCACGCCGCCGGGCAGAACCTGCGTCAGGATGATGAGCAGCACGCCGTAAATCATCTGCTTTAAATCCGGGGAGAAGTTGAACATCTCCGGAATTGAGGTGGCAATGACGGCGCCCACCACCGGACCGCTCAGGGTGCCTGAGCCGCCCACGGTAACCATCAGCAGAACGAATATCGTAAAGCTGAAGCCGAAGCTGTCCGGGCTGATGTATCCGCTGAAGCTTGCGTAGATGGCGCCTCCGATACCGGATAGCGCGGCGCTGATAAAATAGCCCAAAACGCGGTATATCCGGTAGTTGATGCCCATGGCGCCTGCTGCAATCTCATTGTCACGCAGCGCCTTAAAGTCGCGCCCCCATCTGCTCTTGACCAGATTCCTCTGAAAAAGGAGCACAAGAACCATGCAGGCGAAAATGAAGAAATATTTTGACACGACGGTGAGCTTCCAGCCAAAGATATGCCAGGCGGGCAGATACATCCCCACGGGTCCGCCCGTGACTGACTGCCACTCAATGAGAATTCGCTGAACAATTTCGAGCACGCCCATACTGACGAGCGTGAGATAAAAGCCTTTTACCTTAAAAGCAGTAATGGAAATAATCAAGCTGACCAGACCTGCGGCAATCATGCCGATCAGCACCGAAACCATAAAAGGAAGGTCCCAGCGCACCATGCTGACGGCAGCGGCATACGCGCCCGCGCCGTAAAGAGCTGCGGCGGCAAACGTGACCATACCGCAATACCCTGCGGCGATATTATATCCAACAGCCAAAATGATGTAGAGGAAAAGCATTGTAACGAAACGGATATAGTAGTTCCCCGCGACAAACGGAATCAGCGCGGATGCGGCTAACAGTAATATCCAGGCAGCTGTGAACAAGGTTTTATATTTTTTCTGCTCTGGAATTGCTCTTATTGAAAAATTTGGCACCTAATATCC
>CAZVHV010000405.1:0-1536 GCA_964627025.1 uncultured Oscillospiraceae bacterium
TGACGGATATGGGGATCTGCGTATCGGTATGGGCGGTTTCAGGCGATTGCGCGGTAATCTCTATCACCGGGTAAACAGTGATATTGGCTTTGCCCGAAAACTCGCGGCTGGTCTCATCGAACGCCACTGCCTTTAAGGTGTAGTGGCCCTTCTCCTTGAGTTGGACCGACCCGCCGGCGTTGGAGAGCGTTCCGGTTACCGCATCCTGCCACTTGAGCTCCTGGCCGTCCCTGAAAATGTGCCAGTTGAGCTGCTGCTTCACCGTATCGGACAGGGCGGTTGTCACCGTAAAAGCCGTATCGGTATGGGCGGTTTTATCGGCTGCCACCTGAATGTCCAGCGTGGGATGAATCACGATGGCTTTGGAAAAGGAGTAGGACCGGTTGCCGTAATTTTTGGCCGTGGCGGTGAGAATGTAGCTGCCCGGCCGGGTTATCGTGATTTCCCCGCCATCCTTGTCAAGGGTGCCCGTTAGAAAATCAGCCTGTGGGGTATCCGTTCCCTCCTCGGCAACGGACCACTCCATGGACTTCACATTCCGAAGCGTGGTTTTTACGTTAAACGCGGCATCCGTATGGCTGTATTCCGGAAGGATGATCTCCACCATGGCCGCCGGGTAACTGGTACTGCCGCCGCTGCCCCCGCTATCCGAATTGCCGTCATCAGGCTTGCCCGGATTATTTTCCGAAGGCTTCGGCTCCGGGGGCTTCACGGGTGGCTCTGTGGGCTTTGGAGGTGGGGTTACTGGAACCACCGGCGGCGGGGTCGGCTGAGTCGGCTGAGTCGGATTGGCCGGACTTGTAGGCTTTGGCGCAGGCGCCGGCTTAACAGGAGCGGGAGCACCGCCGGTGGGCGGATCTGTCTGAGCCGGCTCATCTGCTTCCGGCTTCTCATCACCCAGATGGAGCGACCATTCGCCGTGGTCCTGCGGAAGAAGGTTATCATCGGGAGCAGTATTTTGTGTTTCGAGCGCCGGTGATGGCTGAGGCTCACTTTCTTTTTCCTGAACGGAGCACCTTGCCAGGCCGACGACAAAAAGAAGGACCGCGATGATGGACAGGACCAAAATCGTTATCTTGTGTTTCTTATCCATACTATTCCTCCGTTTTTTCTAGCTCTGTTCCAGATTGGGGCTGCTCAGGGGTCTCGATGGTGATGCCGGCGACCGGCGGGTAGAGCGCGAGCAGTGCGTCATCCTGCATGGTCAGCAGTTCCTCCGCCACTGTGGCATTGTTTCTGGAGATGAGCGCCACGTGCGCCATGCCGTCGTTCTCAAGCCCGGTGATGATCCTTGCCTGCTCAGGGCTTGCCAGCACAGTGATGGTGGCCGACTGCTGCTTTTCCTCCTCCGCGGTGAGCTCCTTGGCGTTATCCACATTGACGCCCTTGGCGTCGGTGACGGACAGCACCTTTACAAATTGAAGCTCGGGAATATCCTTTGCCTCATCCATGAAGTGATAGATGCGGATGATGTCGCCCGGCTGCAGCTTATCGGAAAGGCCGCTCGCCAGCGTCTTGACGGTCAGCGAAATCGCC
>CAZVHV010000406.1:0-1530 GCA_964627025.1 uncultured Oscillospiraceae bacterium
TCGCCGGCGGCAGCGACGCCGGCCTGCGCCTGTCCTACACCAGCCGCGACGGCGCCTTCGAGCTCGCCGGGCACCAGGTGACCGACGTCCGCCTCCACTCAGGCATCCGGCCGCGCGAGGCCTTCGCCGACGCCCACACCCTCAACATGACGCCCGTGGCCGCGCCGCTGTACTGCACCGGGCTCTCGGCCGCGGCGCTCAAGTTCCTTGGCCGCGCCTTTGAGACCCATGGCATGAAGCCCGTGCTGGGACCCGCCGTCATGGCCAAGCCTGTCCCCACCGAGTTCATCCCCGGCGCCGCCTTCGGCGTCCCTCTTGTCTGGGGCGACCTGGACATCAGCACCGGCGGCACCCAGACCTACCGCGACGGCAACCTGGTCCTGGGCTTCGGCCACCCCTTCCTCAGCTCCGGACGCTGTGCCGTGCCCATGACCACCTCTTGGGTCTACGACTTCGTCCCCCAGTTCGACCGCACCGACAAGATGATGGCCCCCATGACCGAGGTCGGGACCCTTACCCAGGATCGCCCCTGGGCCGTCGGCGGCATCGTGGGGCAGGTCGCCCCCCGCGTCCCGGCCACCATAACCGTTACCGACAAGACCCGCAACCGGACCCGAACCTTCAACTGTGAGGCCATGCTGCACCGCCAGATGACGGGTGTCATGCTCGCCTCCGCGGCCATGGGCGCACTGGGTGAGGTCTACAGCGACGGGGACGAGGGGACGGTCAGCGTGAGCGTGCGCGTGGAGGGCTCGGCCGGCGACGTCATCTCCCGCGCCGACCGCTTCTACCACTCAGGCTCCCCCGATGGCGCTATGATCGAAGACCTGATGCAGGCCTGCTCGATGCTCAACGAGAACATCTATCGCCCCCAGGACATCCGTGCCGTTCGCATCGAGGCCGAGGTAGACACCGGTGACGAGACCGCCACCGTGGAGAGCGTGTCCCTCGACACGCCGGTAGCCAAGGCGGGCGAGCCGGTGGTCCTGCGCATCAAGCTCCGCCCCGATGCCGCCCCGCCACTCGAGAAGGTCGTCAGCCTCAACATGCCCCTCAACCTCCCGGCCGGCCAGCTCCGCTTGGGCGTCTGCAGCGGCTCCGACGCCCTGCGCATGCGTGCCCGGGTCGGCGCCCTGCCCCCGCCCATGTTCGAGCTCCAGGACGCCATTGACACCTTCCAGGGCCGCGAGCGTTCCGACCAGCTCTACGTCGTTGCCGGGATCCAGGGCAACAACCTGGCCGTCCGCAACACGGCCCTCCCGGGTGCCCAGCAGCTCTTCCGCGCGGTCCTCGAGTCCGCCCCGCGCACCGACCTGACCCGCGGAGGCACCTTCATCGCTCAGACTCTGGATACCCCCTGGGTCATCATCGGCGGCGCCCACATCTCCGCGTCCGCCGAGGACCGCGAGGGCCACAAGCCCAAGGCTTCCGGCACCCCGCCGCCGCCCCCCCCTCCCGGCATGGACGAGGACATGGATGAGGGCGCGACCCTCCTCGCGCCCCGCGCCATCCCGGCCGGCCTCTGGTGGG
>CAZVHV010000407.1:0-1506 GCA_964627025.1 uncultured Oscillospiraceae bacterium
GATCCTGCGGGACAGGTTATGTTCCGCAGGATCTTTTTATCCCGGAATAGACATATTGCATGAATGCAGGGAGAACAATAAAAGTATCGCTTTTACTGGAGGATCTTTATTTATGTCTACGCTCAACAACGCAGACGAGCAGGGGCTTACATCCGCGCAGGCGAAAAAGCTTAAGGATGAGTACGGTCCGAACGAGCTTACGCCGCCGAAGAAGGAAAGCTTTTTTGGAAAGGTCTTCAAGGTCGTCCGCGAGCCCATGTTTCTGCTGCTCATCGCGGCGGCGGTGATCTATTTTGTGCTGGGCGAGCCGGGGGACGGCGCGGTGATGCTGGTTTTCGTGACCGCGATCATCGCGATCGAAGCCGTGCAGGAATGGAAGACCGATCGGACGCTTACCGCGTTGAGAAGCCTTTCCGCGCCGCACATCCGCGTGATGCGGGACGGGGAGGAAAAGACGATCGGCAGCGTGGATCTGGTGCCGGGCGACGTGATGCTGGTGTCCGAAGGGGTAAAGATCCCGGCGGACGGGGCCATCCTGCGGGCGAGCGACCTGAAGGTGGACGAATCCTCCCTGACCGGGGAGCCCGAGGGCGTGCGGAAAACGGCCGGGCCGGACGGCGGCGGGGACTATTTCAAGAAAAATATGTGCTATGCTGGCACGCTGGTGGTGCAGGGCACGGCCGCCGTGCGCGTGACGTCGACCGGCGCGCGGACCGAGTACGGGAAGATCGGCACGCATGTGGCCGAGGCGCCTGACCGGCCGACGCCCCTGGAAAAGCAGACGGCAAAACTGGTGAAATACGCCGCCGGGATCGCGGCCGCGCTTTTCGTGCTGGTCTCGCTGATCACTTTTCTCAATCTGAACGCCATGGTTCTTTCGGACCGGATCATACAGAGTGTGCTTTCGGGCATTACGCTGGCCATGGCCATGATCCCTGAGGAATTCCCGGTGGTGCTGGCCGTGTTCCTTTCCATGGGGGCGTGGCGGTTGGCCAGAAAACATTCGCTGGTGCGCAAGCTGCCGTCCGTGGAAACGCTGGGCGCGGTATCCGTGCTGTGTGTGGATAAGACCGGGACCATTACCAAAAACCAGATGGAAGTGAAGGAGACCTGGGCGGCGTACGGGGACGAGGCCGAGATGGTGGAGCTGATGGGGCTGGCCTGCGAAACCGACACATACGATCCCATGGAAAAAGCCATGCTTTCCTACTGTGCGGCGCGCAATATCCCGCGGGAGCATTTGTTCGGCGGAGAGCTGATGGTGGAATATCCGTTTTCTGACGAGACCAAGGTGATGGGGCATTTGTGGGAGCACGAAGGCGGACTTGTGCTGGCGGCCAAGGGATCGCCCGAAAGCATGCTTTCGCTTTGCGATATGACGGATGAAACAAAAGCGCGGGCGCAGGAAAAGATAAAAGCGATGTCCGGCGAGGGCCTGCGGGTGATCGCCGTGGGCAGGCAGGAATTTTTAAACGAGAAGGAGCGGCCCGCCACCCTGGCCGAGTC
>CAZVHV010000408.1:0-1503 GCA_964627025.1 uncultured Oscillospiraceae bacterium
ACAAGGACAGCTATGAAAAAAAGAAAAAGAAATCAAAAGCCATGGAAAGATGAGGTGAAGCGTTTGAGAATCGTTATGGATGAAAAGGCCTATGAAGGTTCTCCGTCCGGCATCATCGGCGAGCTGCGGCAGGAATGCTTCCATAAGGATGAGTTCCCGGATACGGAAAGCTTCCTGCGATATATGCAATTCAATTTTAAGTGTGTGACGGGTATGCCCTGCGAACTGCCGGAAGGGACCGTGGACGAACGGGCAAGGGCGATGCTGGAGCGGCTTGAGGAAATCGGCGCCCTCGAGATATTGGAGAACGGATGATGGAAGAAAAATTGTATTTTGCGTATGGAAGCAACATCAATCTGGAGCAGATGGCCGTCCGCTGCCCAGAAGCGACGCCGGTCTGCCCGGTGGTGCTGGACAACTACCGGCTGGCCTTCCGCGGCAACGGTAGATACAACGGTGTGGCGACCATCCTGCCCGCGGAGGGTAATAAGGTCTATGGCCTGCTGTGGAAGCTCACCCCGGCATGCGAGCAATCGCTCGACCGGTACGAAGGATATCCGCACCTTTATTACAAGGAAGAGGTCACTGTGCGGGACAGGGACGGCAAACGGTATCCCGTCATGGTATACATCATGGCGCGGGAGTTCTGTCTCGATCCCGCCGAACCGTCCCAGCACTATTTCGCTGGGATCGTCCAGGGATACAAGCAAAACGGCCTGCCGGTGCGCCCGCTCTTCGAGGCGGTACAACTCACCCACATCGAAGCGGAGCAAACGGAGCGTCCACCCTGGCATCAGCTTCATTTCGACAACATCACAAAGCCCCGGTCTCGAAAAAAAAACGGGCCGGAGAGATAAAAGAAAACAAGGAGGTACGATATGAAACTCTTTCGCAACAGGATATTCCTCGGCATTCTGTGCATCATAGCCGGCCTGCTGGCCGGCTTTGTCATTCTGCCCGCGCTCACCAACAGCGCGGCCGAAACCCGGCCGGTGCTGGTCATGAAAGCAACGGTACAGACCGGCACACAGATCACCGCCGACATGGTGACAACCCAGGAGATGCCGAAAAATGCTTTCCCCGGCGCGCTTACAAAGCCGGACGAAGCGGTCGGCAAATACGCCGCGGCGGATCTGTACGCCGGGGATGTGCTGAACACCGCCAAGCTGTCCGCCAGCCTGCAGGCGACGGACGCGATGGCCGCCGCCACGGAGAAAGACAGGCAGGTCGTTTCTGTAACGCTGCCCAGCCTGGCCGCAGGCGTGTCAGGCAGACTACAGCCCGGCGATATTGTGGCGGTCATGGCGACACCGAAAAACGCCGGGCAGTCGCTGGGTCTCGATCCCGATACCGAAACGGAGGAACAGCCGGTTGGCACAGAAATCGTCGAGGGGCTGGAAACGCTGGAGGTCTGCATGATGACCACCAACGACGCCGCGGATGCCCATGTCAGCGCCAATCCGGGCAAAGATGAGAAAAACGCACTGCCCGTCACCGTTTCTT
>CAZVHV010000409.1:0-1501 GCA_964627025.1 uncultured Oscillospiraceae bacterium
GGAAGTCCTTGTCCCGCTCTTCCTTTTCTGCAACCGCTGTTACAAGAACAACGGTGTCCCCGTAACGAGCAATAACACTTCCGTCCGCCTGCCTGGCAAGACCCCCCGTACTGATGGTAAGCGGTCGACCCGCAAATTCGATAGTTATATTTTCTTCCATATTTTTCCTATCATTCCTTTATTTTCTCAGGCCGAGTCTTTCGACGACCTTTTTATAGCGGTCCACATTCTTCTCTTTCAGATAGTTGAGGAGCCTTCTGCGGCTCCCGACGAGAACCAGAAGGCCCCTTCGTGAATTGTGATCCTTTGAAAACCTCTTGAAATGTTCCGTCAGGGACTTGATCCTCTCCGTGAGAAGGGCGATCTGGACCTCCGGTGAACCGGTGTCATTATCGTGGGTCTTGAAATCCTCGATTATGGACTTTTTCCGTTCATTGTTGAGTGGCATGTATTCCTCCTTAATAATTGATCAATCGCTTAATTTTTATCGTTTTCGAACCAAGGTCCGCCATACCTATACCGATCAGCTTCCCTTCTTTGCTGAAGAGCCTCGCAACTTCACCGTGCCTCCAGTCTTTAGCATTGCCGGTGATCGGTACCGGCATCCCGTGCCTTAAAAACCTCTCCAGGGTGGTTTCCACGATCATACCCCGTGAAGACTGCAAAACCTTTTCCAGAGGCAATAGATAGTTTAACAGGTCTTGCTCGATTTTGAAATAATCAATATCGATACCCATGTTTTCGGTGAAATCCCCCTGTTTCGTCCGCTTCAGCGTAAAGAGCGTTGCGCCGCAGCCGAGCTTCTCTCCAAGATCGCTGGCCAGGGCCCTGATGTATGTCCCTTTAGAACAGGCCACCTGAACGTCGGCATAGGGGTGCGTGTAATCAAGAAGGGTGATATTGAATATCTCCACTTCCTTCACCGGCGGTTCCACGGCCACCCCGCTGCGCGCCCACTTATAAAGTGGTTTCCTGTTCACTTTTTTTGATGAATAGACAGGTACCCGCTGTGTTATCTTCCCCAGGTAGCTTTTGAGAATGTCTTCGATAACCTGCCTGTCGAAAGGCTCCGTCGGGGTCTCGGAAAGCACTTTTCCCTCTATATCCTGCGTTTCTGTGGTAACTCCGAGAAGAATTTTCGCCCGGTATTCCTTTTCAACGTTTTCCAGGAAAGGGATGAGCTTCACCCCTTCGTTGACGGCAACCGGCAGGATCCCTGTCGCGTTGCGGTCAAGTGTGCCGATATAGCCTATCTTTTTGAATTTGCGGAGCCTTTTGAGCCTTCTTATCACGTCGTAGGAAGACATCCCCGCTTTCTTGTCGATTATTAAAAATCCGTTCATATCCATAAGTTTCCCATTTTATCCAGGCAATCCGCCTGTATATGTCATTTTATGCCCATGGCATCGAGCAGTTTCTTTTCCACCTCGGAGATGGCGCCTTCGATACGGCATCCTGCCGCGTTCTTGTGCCCCCCGCCTCCGAATCCGTTGCATACGGC